>JAEYAG010000050.1 GCA_023451265.1 Actinomycetes bacterium
CCGGGGCGGTTCGAGAGGACCGATCAGTCCGCGCTCTTCGCCGTGCGCCGCCAGGGCCGCAGTGAACCGCCGCGCGAGATCGAGACGGTCGCCGAAGACGACCGCAGCCGATGCCGGCTCGGGCTCGACCTCGCCCGATGTTTCACGTGAAACGTCGCTCATGACGCGTCAGGAGCGACGGATGACCGTGTGACGATCCGCGCCCTCACCGTAGGACTCAGAAACCAGTCCGCGCGCGGCCACGATGTCGTGGACGAGCTTGCGCTCGTAGCTGGACATCGCCGGGAGGGATGCCTGCGAGGCACCCTCATCCAAACGCGCGATCGCACGGTCGACGAGCTTCTCGAGCTGCTGCTGCCGAGCGTCACGAGAACCGCCGACATCGAGGATCAGACGCGAAAAGCGCCCGGTCTTCGTCTGCACGGCGATGCGGGTGAGCTCCTGCAGCGCCTGGACGGTGTCGGGGTTCGACAGCACGCGCAGCGCCTCGGCATCGTCGTTCTCGACGGAGACGTATGCCCGTCCGCTGCGCACATCGAGCGCCAGGTCACCGTCGATATCGGCGATGTCCAGCAGCCCCTCGAGGTAGTCCGCGGCGATATCGCCTTCCTGCTCGAGCTGTGCGACGGTCGCGGTGACACGCTCGGCGCCGTCGTGCTCGGTCGACGCCTGCTCCGGGGTGATGCTCATGGGGTCCTCGCTGTGATCTCGTGCGCTCAGGCGTCCGACTGGGGCTTGTTCTTCTGCTGCTGCTTCTTCGCGCGCTGCTTGCTCACCGGCTGCTGCCGCTTGGGCGCCTCGGCCTTGGCCTTCTGCGCCTCCTCGAACAGACGCTGCTGCTCAGCCTGGTACTTCTCCAGCGGAACGATCTTGCCCTGCGCATCGATCGCCTTGCCCTTGCGCGCCAGTCGCTCCTCGCGCGCCTTGGCGGCCTCGGAGCCGGGGGTGGGAAGGTTCCGGATGACGAGGAACTGCTGCACCATCGTCCAGATGTTGGAGGTGAACCAGTAGAGCACCACGCCCAGCGGGAAGAACACACCCGAGAAGATGAACGCGAGCGGGAGGACGTACAGCATGATGCGCTGCATCTGGTACGCCTGGCCGGTCTTGGCCTCGGGGGAGAGGTTCTTCGAGATGATCTGCAGCTGCGTGATGAACTGCGACGCGATCATGAGGATCACCAGGATCACCAGGATCACCACGGTGGCGGTCTGGTTGTCGTTGATCGCTTCGATCATGTTGACGTGCAGGGGAGCGACCCCGAACAGCTTGGCCTCGTAGAACTGCCACGTGAGGTCCTTGTTCAGCAGACCCACGCCGCCCAGGCCCCACTCGGCGTGCTTCTTCACATCGCTGAGCGTGTAGAACATACCGAGCAGAATCGGCATCTGCACGAGCAGCGGCAGACAGCTCGACACCGGCGTCGTGCCGTGCTTCTTGTACAGCGCCATGGTCTCGCGACTCATGGCCTCGCGCGAGAGCTGATCCTTCTTGCCGCGGTACTTCTCCTGAACTTTTCGCAGTTCAGGAGCGATTTCCATCATCTTGCGCTGACTCTTGATCTGGCGCACGAACAGCGGGATCAGTGCGGAGCGCACCACGATCACGAGGCCGATGATGGACAGCACCCATGTCAGGCCGGCATCCGCCTCGAGCCCGAGGGACGTGAACAGCCAGTGCCAGAACACCAGGATCGCCTCGACGATCCACTTGAACGGCCACATGATGATCTGGAAGAAGTCCAGCTGCGTCCCCGGGTAGGGGGTGGTCGGCGTCGGGACGACCGGGCTCGGTGTCGCGGCGGCGAACAGAAGATCCAGCACGGATCAGTCCTTTCTCGGCGACACGGATGCCGCGGTGCCGCCGTGCGATGAACCATCGCTCGGTGGGACGACGAATCCGTGTCGGGTCAACTCGTGTCGGAAGTTCTTGTGTGCGGGCACGTCGTCGATGCCGCCGCGTGCCCAGGGATGGCACCGCGCGAGGCGGGCCGCCGTCAGCGCCGAGCCCTTGAGGAGCCCGTGCTGCTGCACCGCGCCGACCGCATACGCGGAGCAGGAGGGGTAGTACTTGCAGACGTCGCCGTAGAGATGGGAGACCGTCGCGCGATAGCCGTGCAGCAGGGCCAGTCCCGCATTGCGCGGGATCAGGGGGAGGGCACGCAGGGCGGTGGATGCCGAGAGGCTGCCCGCTCCGAGTGCGTAGGAGGGCAGGGTGGTGGCGGTCACGCCGCGGCCCGCCGAGCCAGGCACCGCGTCACCTCGGCGCGCAACTGCGCGAAGTCGGCCGATGCGGCCGTGGGCAGGGCGCGGATCACGACATCCGCACCGCTGCGCACCTGCGGCAGCGCCTCGGCGCACACGGCCTTGAGCCGGCGGCGGACGGTGTTGCGGGTCACAGCGGTTCCCACCTGCTTGCTCACGATGAATCCGAACCGCGGTGGGCGGTCTTCGGATGTGGCGACCACGTAGGTCACCGTGTGCACAGCGGCGCACCGGCTACCCCCACGGACGACGGCCTTGTATTCCGCCCCGCGGGTGATGCGATGATCCCGCGCCAGCACCGTGTCAGGTCAGGCGGACAGCTCGGTACGACCCTTGGCGCGGCGCGCCGACAGGATCGAGCGGCCGGCACGCGTGCGCATGCGGGCGCGGAAGCCGTGCTTCTTGGCGCGGCGGCGGTTGTTGGGCTGGAACGTGCGCTTGCTCATGAGGATCACTCCGGATCGGCGGTCACCGGAACGCTCTAGACCGGGGACACGGGTACAGGGGACTGCCCGCGAGGGCATAAGTCAACCGACTAAGGCTACGTCGCGAACCACAAGAACTCAAACCAGCGAACACTCAGGGAGGGCCGAGGGGACATTATCCACCGACTGTGGATAGCGTCTGGTGAAGACACGCGGGCCGGATCTACAGTGGATTTTGCTCTCGACGGGGTCGCTGGATACCGTGACTCGGGTAGTTATCCACAGGTGAAGGTTCCAGGGGGGACATGTCTCAGCACGAAGTTCCGGATGTCCCGGTCTGGACCGCCGTGCTGGACGAACTCAGCGGCGACGAGCGGGTGACCCCGCAGCTCCAGGGCTTCCTGAACCTCGCCGTCGCCCAGGGTGTCATGAGCGGCACCCTGTATCTCGACGTGCCGAACGACCTCACCGCGGCCCAGTTGAACAAGCGGCTGCGCGCCCCGATCATGGAGGCGCTGGCGCGCGTGGATGCCGAGCCGGCTGCATCCGCATTCCGTGTCGTGGTCAATCCAGAACTCGCCGACGCGCACCTGACCGCGCCCATCCCGGTGCAGTCCGCCGCCGCGCCGATGCCGATCGCGCGGCCGGCAGCCGAGGAGTTCAGCGAGCCGGCGTCGCTGCCGGCGCACGGTAACAGCCGCAGCGACACCCGGCTGAACCCCAAGTACAGCTTCGACAACTTCGTCATCGGCCAGTCCAACCGGTTCGCGCACGCGGCGGCGGTCGCCGTGGCCGAGGCGCCGGCGAAGGCCTACAACCCGCTCTTCATCTACGGCGATTCGGGACTGGGCAAGACCCACCTCCTCCACGCGATCGGCGACTACGCCTTGAGCCTGTACACCGGCATCCGCGTCCGGTACGTCTCGAGCGAAGAGTTCACCAACGACTTCATCAACTCCATCGCCAACAACCGCGGATCCGCCTTCCAGGCCCGCTACCGCGACGTCGACATCCTCCTCATCGACGACATCCAGTTCCTGCAGGGGAAGGCCGAGACGCAGGAGGCCTTCTTCCACACCTTCAACACGCTGCACGACCACGACAAGCAGGTCGTGATCACCAGCGACGTCCCGCCGCGTCACCTCACCGGGTTCGAGGACCGCATGCGCAGCCGGTTCGAGTGGGGCCTCATCACCGACGTCCAGGCGCCCGACCTCGAGACCCGCATCGCGATCCTCCGCAAGAAGGCCCAGTCCGAGCGGCTGCTGGTCCCGGACGACGTGCTGGAATACATCGCGACGAAGGTCTCCAGCAACATCCGAGAACTCGAGGGCGCGCTCATCCGAGTCTCGGCGTTCGCGAGCCTCAACCGGTCGAACCTCGACATCTCGCTAGCTCAGACCGTCCTGCGCGACATCGTCGACACCGACGACGCCAATGTCATCTCGCCGACGGACATCATCACCGCGACGGCGCAGTACTTCCGGCTCTCCGTCGACGACCTGTACGGCTCCAGCCGCTCGCAGTCGATCGCCACGGCCCGCCAGATCGCGATGTACCTCTGCCGCGAGCGCACGAGCCTGTCGCTGCCGAAGATCGGTCAGCTCTTCGGCAACCGCGACCACACGACGGTGATGTACGCGTACAAGAAGATCAGCGAGCTCATGAAGGAGCGGCGCTCGATCTACAACCAGGTGTCGGAGATCACGACACAGCTCGGCCGCGTCGGCCGCTGACGGCAACACGCCGATATATTCCGCGTCCGGATCTTGACAGCCTTCACAGCTGTCGCCAATATTCGCGTTCTGCACAGTGTGGACAGCCTGTGGATAACTACATGTCGCGACGGGACTGCTGTGAGCCGATCGACGGATGCTGTGGATGACGGCGCTTCGCGAGCGTGCGCTCGGATGCCGCTTTCCCCGCGGCATCCGCAGTTCGCCCACAACTTACACGCGTGTGGTTTCCCGCTCTCGACAGCGATCCACCGAGTTGTCCACAGTTTCCACAGCTGTTAACACCATGACAGAGATCTCCTTTGATGAAACTGGTTCGATCACCTCTGCGAGGCGAACGCCGGCCGGCGTCGCCGGCCGAAGATCGCTCGACAATCCGAACGGACGAGGGCACTAGCATGAAGTGGCTTGTCCTTTGTCTAAGCCCGAGTAGGGAGCGCCAGTGAAGTTCCACGTGAATCGCGACGTGTTCAGCGAGGCCGTGTCGTTCGTCGTCAAGCTCCTGCCGCAGCGCAACCCGCAGCCGATCCTGGCCGGTGTGCTCATCGAGGCGACGGAGGACGGACTCTCGCACGCCGCGTTCGACTACGAGGCGTCGGCACGCACGAGGATCGAAGCGACCGTCGACGAGCCGGGCACGATCCTCGTCCACGGCCGGCTGCTCTCGGAGATCGCGAGCCGTCTCCCGAGCGCTCCCATCCAGATCGAGGTCGGCGCCGACGACGGCATCGTCCTCACCTGCGGGTCGGCGCGGTTCACCCTCGCGTCGATGCCCGTGCAGGAATACCCCGCCATCCCCGAGGTCTCCGGCGAATCCGGGCTCGTCCCGGCCGAGGAGTTCGCGACGGCCATCTCGCAGGTCGCCTTCGCCGCCTCCCGCGATGACGTCACCCCCGTGCTCACCGGTGTGCAGCTGGAGGTCGCCGGTACCGAGCTCAGCCTCGTCGCGACCGACCGCTACCGCGTCGCGCTCCGCGACGTCGCTTGGGACGGCGGCACCGTCGCGGGAGACGAGTCGACGACGGCGCTCGTGCCGGCGCGCACCCTCACCGAGGTGGGGAAGACCTTCGCACACTCCGGCGACATCCAGATCTCGTTCTCCGGATCCGGCGATCGCGAGATCATCGCGTTCACGGCGGGCAACAAGACCGTCACCTCGCTGCTGATCAAGGGCAACTTCCCGCCGGTGCGCCGGCTGTTCCCCGAGCAGACCGACCACTACGCCGTCGTCAACACCGCCGACCTCGCCGAGGCCGTCCGCCGCGTCTCGCTCGTGCTCGACCGCTCGGCGCCGCTGCGGTTCACGTTCGGCGAGGACGGCGTGTCGATGGACGCCTCCGGCACCGAGCAGGCGCGCGCGACCGAGTCGGTCGACGCGACGCTCGCGGGCGAAGAGGTCACGCTGGGCCTGAACCCGCAGTACCTACTCGAGGCGCTCGGCGCCGTCAAGAGCGAGTTCGCGCGCATCACGTTCACCTCGAGCGACAACGCGAACAAGCTCAGCCCGGTGCTCATCACGCCGCAGACCTCGGGCGGTCCCGAGAGCTTCAAGTACCTCCTGCAGCCGAACCTGCTGCTGCGCTGATCGCCGCGCGGGCGGCGACCAGCACGTCGGCGCCGCGGCCTAGGCTTGACCGGTGATCGTGGAGCAGCTGAATCTCGTGGACTTCCGCAATTACGCGGCAGCCGACGTGACGCTCGCGCCCGGTCCGAACGTCTTCGTCGGTCGCAACGGCCAGGGCAAGACCAACCTCGCCGAGGCCATCGGCTACTTCGCCACCCTCGGGTCGCATCGCGTCTCGCAGGACGCGCCGATGGTCCGCGACGGTGAGGATGCCGCGATCGTGCGCATGCGGCTGGCCTATGGCGAGCGGCGGGTGCTGCTCGAAGCGCAGCTGAACCGCACCGGGAGCAACAAGGCGCGCGTCAACGGATCCGCGGTGAAGACCGCGGAACTGCCCCGGTACGCGCAAGTGGTCCTGTTCGCCCCGGAAGATCTGCAGATCGTCCGATCCGATCCCTCCGCCCGGCGCCGGTTCGCCGATCAGCTGCTCATCCAGCGCGCACCGCGCATGGCGGGCGTCCTCGCCGACTACGACCGCGTGCTCAAGCAGCGGACGGCGCTGCTGAAGTCGGCGCGAGCCCGCGGCATCCGAGGCGAGAACCTGTCGACCCTCGAGGTCTGGGATGACAAGCTGATCCAGCTCGGCACGGACGTCATCCGCGCCCGCCTCGCCCTCGCGGCGGATCTCGCCGGTCCCGTCGCCGAGGCGTACACGGCGATCGCCGGCGCGGACCACCGCCCCGAGCTGGAGTGGCTGCTGTCGATCGGCGGCACCGATCCCGATGACGACGAGGAGCGTGCCGATGCCGCGGCATCCGCCTCGCCCTCTGCCCACGCTGCCCTCTCGGCGGCGGACATCGCCGGCGCGTTCCGCTCCGCGCTGACGAGTAAGCGCGCCGCGGAACTCGAGCGCGGTCTCACCCTCGTGGGCCCGCACCGCGACGATCTTCTGCTGCGGGTGCGCAGACTTCCCGTCAAGGGCTACGCGTCGCACGGTGAATCGTGGTCGGTCGCCCTCTCGCTGCGCCTCGCCTCAGCCCACCTGCTGCGCGCGCAGTCGCAGCTGGGAGATCCGGTGCTCATCCTCGACGACGTGTTCGCCGAGCTCGACACCGATCGGCGGGCGCGTCTGGCCGGCATGGTGGAGGGCTTCGAGCAGGTCATCGTGACGGCCGCCGTCGAGGAGGACGTCCCGCCGGCCCTGCGCGCCCGCACGGTGCGGGTCGTCGCCGGCACGATCGAGGTGGCGCATGAGTGACGAGACGCCCGCGGTGCCCGAGACGATCGGCACCTACCTGCGGCTGCGCGGGCTCGAGCCCTCGCCGCGTGCCGCGCGCCGCCGCCGCAAACGGGGCAGCGACGACGAGGACAAGCAGCCGTTCGCTCCCGGCCGCGACCCGAAGGGAGTCGGCGACGTGCTCGCCGACCTCACCAAGCAGTCGGGGTGGGACTCGCAGCTGGCCCGCGAAGACCTCGTGTTGCAGTGGACCGACGTGGCCGGCGAGGAGACCGCCCGCCACGCTCACCCGGTGGCCCTCGCCGACGGACTGCTGACCGTGCAGTGCGATTCGACCGCGTGGGCCAAGAACCTCCAGCTCATGCGCGGCGAGATCGTCACGCAGCTCATGCGTCGGTTCCCGGATGCCGGGGTGACCAACGTCCGTTTCGTGGGGCCGGACGTCCCCTCCTGGAAATGGGGCCCCAGAGCCGTTCCAGGGCGCGGTCCTCGCGATACCTACGGGTAACCCACGTCCTGCGGCATCCTGACGATTTTCCGGGCGCCATAGGGCCGTTCTCGCGTCGATGGCGGGGAAAGAACGATAGACTCGATCGTTGGAGGACCGCGCCTGCGGTCGGACCCAGGAGCACGCGAGCATATGACGTCTGATACCCCCGACAGCGTTCCTCAGGAACTTCCGCCCAAGCCGTCTGAGAGGGCGGGGCAGCCGCAGAAGGTCGAGAACGAGTACGGGGCCGACGCCATCCAGGTGCTCGAGGGCCTCGAAGCCGTGCGCAAGCGGCCGGGCATGTACATCGGCTCCACGGGTGAGCGGGGCCTGCACCACCTCGTCTACGAGATCGTCGACAACTCCGTCGATGAGGCGCTCGCCGGATACTGCGACACGATCGCCGTCACGATCCTCGCCGACGGCGCGATCCGCGTCGTGGACAACGGCCGCGGCATCCCCGTCGACCCCCACGCGTCCGATCCGACGAAGTCCACCGTCGAGGTCGTGCTCACCGTGCTCCACGCCGGCGGCAAGTTCGGCGGCGGCGGATACGCCGTCTCCGGTGGTCTCCACGGCGTCGGCTCGTCGGTGGTGAACGCGCTCTCGACGCGGTTCGAGGTGGAGATCCGCCGTCAGGGCTACGTCTGGCGGCAGACCTTCAGCGGCGGGGGCAAGCCGGAGGGGCCGCTCGCGCGGGGCGAGGAGACGGAGGAGACCGGGACGATCATCACGTTCTGGCCCGACGCCACGATCTTCGAGAGCGTCGACTTCGACTACGACACGCTGCGCACCCGCTTCCAGCAGACCGCGTTCCTCAACAAGGGTCTGCGCATCACGCTGAGCGATGAGCGCCCGGCATCCGCCTATGTCGTCGACGGCGACGAGGGCCAGGCGGTGGAGAAGCAGCCGCACGACGACTTCCACTACGAGCGCGGCCTCGTCGACTACGTCGAGTACCTGAACAAGGTGCGCAAGGCCGAGGTCGTCAACGACGAGATCATCGAGGTCGAATCCGAGGACACCGAGCGGCACATTTCGCTCGAGCTCGCGATGCAGTGGACGACGAGCTACACCGAGAACGTCTTCACGTTCGCCAACACCATCAACACGCACGAGGGCGGCACCCACGAAGAGGGCTTCCGCGCGGCGCTGACCACGCTCATCAACAAGTACGCCCGGGCGAACAATCTCCTCAAGGAGAAGGACGACAACCTCACCGGCGAGGACATTCGCGAGGGCCTCACCGCGGTGATCTCGGTGAAGCTGTCCGAGCCGCAGTTCGAGGGCCAGACCAAGACCAAGCTCGGCAACACCGAGGCCAAGGCGTTCGTGCAGAAGATCGTCGGCGACCAGCTCACCGACTGGCTCGACCGCAACCCGCAGCAGGCCAAACGCATCATCACGAAGGCGATCGACGCGGCGACCGCGCGCCTGGCGGCGCGCAAGGCGCGGGAGACGGCCCGTCGCAAGAGCGTGTTCGAGTCGGCATCCATGCCCGACAAGCTCAAGGACTGCACGAGCAAGGATCCCTCCATCAGCGAGATCTTCCTCGTCGAGGGCGACTCCGCCGGCGGTTCGGCCGTGCGCGGCCGCGACCCCGAGACGCAGGCCATCCTGTCGCTGCGCGGCAAGGTGCTCAACGTCGAGAAGGCGCGCCTGGACCGTGCCCTCGGCAACAACGAGATCCAGGCGATCATCTCCGCGTTCGGCTGCGGCATCGGCGAGGACTTCGACGTCGAGAAGGCGCGGTATCACAAGATCGTCCTCATGGCGGATGCCGACGTGGACGGGCAGCACATCACGACGCTGCTGCTGACCCTGCTGTTCCGCTACATGCGCGGTCTCATCGAGGCCGGCTTCGTGTATCTCGCGATGCCGCCGCTGTACCGGCTCAAGTGGTCCAACGCCGAGCACGAGTACGTGTTCAGCGACAAGGAGCGCGACGCGCTGCTCGCGGACGGACTGGCCAACGGCAAGCGGATCCCCAAGGAATCCGGCATCCAGCGCTACAAGGGTCTCGGTGAGATGAACCCGAAGGAGCTGTGGGAGACCACGATGGACCACAACACCCGCACCCTGCGGCAGGTGACCATCGACGACGCCGCCGCCGCGGACGAGATCTTCTCGGTGCTGATGGGCGAAGACGTGGAGTCTAGGCGCGGGTTCATCCAGCGCAACGCCAAAGACGTCCGCTTCCTGGACATCTGATCCCTTCGACGAGCTCAGGAACGATGACGAATGACTGACGACGTACGCCCCGACCCGAACGCCGGCCACAACCACGGCAACATCGACCAGGTCGACCTCCAGGTCGAGATGCAGCGCAGCTACCTCGACTACGCGATGAGCGTCATCGTCGGGCGCGCCCTGCCCGACGTGCGCGACGGGCTCAAGCCCGTGCATCGCCGCGTGATCTACGGCATGTACGACGGCGGGTACCGCCCCGACAAGAGCTTCAACAAGTGCGCCCGCATCGTCGGCGAGGTGATGGGTCAGTACCACCCGCACGGCGACAGCGCGATCTACGACGCGCTCGTCCGGCTCGTGCAGCCGTGGTCGCTGCGGTATCCGCTCGCCGAAGGCCAGGGCAACTTCGGCTCCCCCGGCAACCAGGGCGCGGCCGCCCCGCGGTACACCGAGACGAAGATGTCGCAGCTGGCCATGGAGATGGTCCGCGACATCGACGAGGAGACCGTCGACTTCGAGGCGAACTACGACGGCAAGACGCAGGAGCCGACGGTCCTGCCCTCGCGGTTCCCGAACCTGCTCGTGAACGGCTCGGTGGGTATCGCGGTCGGCATGGCGACCAACATCCCGCCGCACAACCTGCGCGAGGTCGCCGAGGGTGCGCTGTGGGCGCTGGAGAACCCCGACGCGCCGCGCGAGGAGCTGCTCGAGGCGCTGATGAGCCGCGTGCACGGTCCCGACTTCCCGACCGGTGCGCAGATTCTCGGCACCAAGGGCATCCGTGACGCGCAGCGCACCGGGCGCGGATCGATCACGATGCGCGCCGTCGTGAACGTCGAGGAGATCCAGGGCCGCACGTGTCTGGTGATCACTGAGCTGCCGTACCAGGTCAACCCCGACAACGTCGCCCTGAAGATCCGCGACCTCGCGCGCGACGGCCGCATCACCGGCATCGCCGACATCCGTGACGAGACCAGCGACCGTACCGGGCAGCGCCTGGTGATCGTGTTGAAGCGGGATGCCGTGGCGAAGGTCGTCCTGAACAACCTGTACAAGCACACGCAGCTGCAGGAGAACTTCGGCGCCAACATGCTGGCGATCGTCGACGGTGTGCCGCGCACGCTCGCGCTCGACGGGTTCATCACCTACTGGATCGACCACCAGATCGAGGTGATCGTCCGGCGCACGCAGTTCCGGCTCAACGAAGCCGAGAAGCGGATGCACATCCTGCGCGGCTACCTCAAGGCGCTCGACGCGCTCGACGAGGTCATCGCGCTGATCCGCCGCTCGCCGACCGCGGACGACGCCCGGGAGGGTCTGAAGACGCTGCTGGAGATCGACGACGACCAGGCCAACGCCATCCTGTCGATGCAGCTGCGTCGCCTGGCGGCGCTGGAACGCCAGAAGATCATCGACGAGGCCACCGAGCTCGAGCTGAAGATCGCCGACCTGACCGACATCCTCGCCTCGCCGGTGCGTCAGCGCACCATCATCAGCGAGGAGCTGACCGGCATCGTCGAGCGGTTCGGCGACGACCGCCGCACCCACATCCTGCACGGCTTCGACGGCGACATGTCGATGGAGGACCTGATCCCGGAAGAGGAGATGGTCATCACCGTCACCCGTGACGGGTACATCAAGCGCACGCGCAGCGACAACTACCGCTCGCAGCACCGCGGCGGCAAGGGAGTGAAGGGTGCGCAGCTGCGCGCCGACGACGTCGTCGAGCACTTCTTCGTCACGACGACGCACCACTGGCTGCTGTTCTTCACGACCAAGGGCCGGGTCTACCGGTGCAAGGCGTACGAGGTGCCCGAGGCCGGCCGCGACGCGAAGGGCCAGCACGTCGCGAATCTCCTCGCGCTGCAGCCGGGTGAGGAGATCGCCCAGATCCTCGACATCCGCGACTACAAGGTGGCGCAGTACCTCGTGCTCGCGACCCGCGACGGCAAGATCAAGAAGACGGCGCTCAGCGAGTACGACACCAACCGCCAGGGCGGGATCATCGCGATCCGTCTGCGCGGGCAGGAGGATGCCGAGGGCGGCGACGAGCTGGTCAGCGCGCTGCTGGTCGACGACACCGACGACATCCTGCTCATCTCGCGCCAGGGCATGTCGCTGCGGTTCACGGCGACTGACGACTCGCTCCGTCCGATGGGCCGCTCCACAGAGGGCGTGAAGGGCATGTCCTTCCGCGAGGGCGACACGCTGCTGTCGGCATCGGTCGCGAAGGACGAGGGGTACGTGTTCGTCGTCACCGAGGGCGGGTACGCGAAGCGGACCGCCGTCGACCAGTACCGCCTGCAGGGACGAGGGGGCCTGGGCATCAAGGTGGCCAAGCTCAACGACGATCGGGGCAGTCTCGCGGGCGGTCTGATCGCCGCGGAGGACGACGAGGTCTTGGTGGTTCTTGCCAGCGGCAAGGTGGTACGCTCTGCCGTGGCCGAGGTGCCCGCCAAGGGCCGCGACACCATGGGCGTCGTATTCGCCCGTCCCGATGACGATGACCGCATCCTCGCGATCGCCCGCAACGGCGAACGAGCCCTGCGCCACCAGCAGGAGCCGGCCGAGAACGCAGACGCCGCAGAAGACCCCTCCACTGCGAGCCCCGAAGGAAGTGACACTGACGCATGAGCACGGTAGCCGACAAGCTCGCCAAGAAGTCCTCGAGCAAGACCAGCGCCAAGCAGGTGCGCCTGCGCCTGGTGTACGTGGACTTCTGGTCCGCGGTCAAGCTGTCGTTCCTCGCGGCGGTGGCCCTGGCGATCGTGACGATCGTCTCGGTGTTTCTCGTCTTCATGGTCATCAAGACCACGGGCCTGATCGGCAAGCTCGATGAGCTGTTCACGGCGTTCGACGACAACTTCACGTTGAGCACATACATCGACCTGCCGCAGGTGATGGCGTTCGCCGCGATCGTGGCGATCCTGAACCTCATCGTGATCACGGTGCTCGGCGCCGTGGTGGCGGGGATCTACAACCTCATGGTGAAGGTGACCGGCGGACTGCTCGTCGGCTTCACCTCCAATTAGGGCTCAGCCCGAGAATCGGGTAAAGTCTACGAGGTTGCGGGGCTATAGCTCAGGCGGTTAGAGCGCTTCACTGATAATGAAGAGGTCCCAGGTTCAAGTCCTGGTAGCCCCACCAATACCTCCCCTACAACAACATTCGGGGCCTTAGCTCAGTTGGTAGAGCGCCTGCTTTGCAAGCAGGATGTCAGGAGTTCGAATCTCCTAGGCTCCACATCACATCGGCCCCCCGCCTCGGGAGGTAGCGGGATCAACCGGCTACGTCGACGGACCAGCAGATCTCGGGCGCCGCGCCGTGGATGAGGATCCACTCGACCACGGAGAGCGCGTCCGAAAGCGCGAGCGTGTCTCGGTCCGCGTACTCGTCCTCCTGTCCGTTCTCGAGCAGGTAGCCACCGCTCGTCCCCTGCGCGCCGTCGTCGATCGCATGCCCGGCGCTCCCGTCGGCCCCCACGAGCATGACCATGACCCGTTGGCGGTTCGTGACGAGGTGCAGCATCAGCCCGGTGTCCGACTGCAGCACCGTCGTGAGCTTCCCGGCGGCCGCCCGGTCGGCCAGGAGCGTGCGGATCTCTGAGACCACGAGCGGCGAGCCGTCGACACCTGCCAGCGACCAACTCGACGCGCGGTGCTTCTCGTCCATGTCCCCCATCCTGCCTGACCGCCCAGGACCAGCGGCCTCGGTAGGGTGGCGGGATGGACCTCCGCGTCGCGGCCTATGCCGTCATCGTCGACGACGAGGGGCGTGTGCTGCTGGCCCACTGGAACGAGGGGCGCCGCGCCGCGTGGACGCTGCCAGGCGGCGGACTCGAGCCCGGTGAGGATCCCGCCGATGCCGCGCGCCGCGAGGTCCTGGAAGAGACCGGGTTTCACGTGGAACTAGGGGATCTCCTCGGCATCCATTCCCGCGTGATCCCCGCGCGACAGCGCATCACGCCCGGCGCCGATGCTCCCCTCCACACCCTGCGCATCCTCTACCGCGCCCGCATCACGGGCGGTCGGCTGCGCAACGAAGTGGGCGGCTCCACCGACCGCGCGGGCTGGTTCCCCGTCGCCGAGATCGCCGACCTGCAGCACGTGCAACTCGTCGACATCGGGCTGGAGATGGCGGGGCTCTGATCTCGGTACGCCGCTCGTTCCTCGCGGCTACTCGATCACCGGGGTGGGGGGCTGGTTCGTCGCTGCTACTCGATCACCGGGGTGAGGGCTGGTTCGTCGCTGCTACTCGATCACCGGGGTGGCGCGGCGGGCTGTGAGATGTCGGCGACGACGGCCTGGTAGGCCGTGATCAGGTCGTCGGCATCGACGAACAGGCTGTAGCCGTGCGCTCCGGCGCCCATCGCGATGCGCCGGCCGGCGATCGAGGCGTCCGCATACACGGGCCAGTCCTGCGC
>JAEYAG010000135.1 GCA_023451265.1 Actinomycetes bacterium
CTCGATCGCAACCTGCGCCGGACCGGTGCTCGCGGCCGGGCGCGACAGCGCGAACGCGTCGGTGCTCGCCGACGCCGCACCCCAGTCCCTCACCGACGGCGCTGCCGGCGGGGTCGCTCCCGAGTCCACCACGCTCCAGGCACCCGACATCGCCGACGGCGCCGGCCCCGCCGTCCTCACCGTGCCTCCGACCGATGGCGCCGTCACCGATCTGGCCGCTGCAGGCTCGGCGACGGTCGCAGCATCCGACCTCAGCGGCTTCGCCGCCTCGGCCTGCACGCGCGCCGCGATGGAGTCGTGGATCGTCGCGGGATCGGCCACGACCGGCGCCGCCGACCTCGTCGTGCTGGCGAATCCCGGCGACGTCGCGGCGCGGGTGACGATCACCGTCTACGGTGCGACCGGCCCCGCGGTTCCCGCCGCCGGCGCCGGAATCGTCGTCGCGGCCGGCACCCAGCGCGTCGTCCCGCTGGCCGCCCTCGCCCTCGGCGAGGAGAACCCCATCCTGCAGATCACCGCCGCGGAGGCACCGGTACGCGCGTCACTGCAGGCGAGCCTCACCCGCATCCTCGTGCCGGGTGGGCTCGACCAGGTCGGCGCCAGCGCCGTGCCGACGGAGCAGATCGTCATTCCCGGCGTGCCCGTCGTCACCGCCCCCGGCACCGCCGGCGAGAGCGACGTCGCGACGTCGCTGCGCCTGCTCGCCCCGGCCGCCGACGCCAACGCGTCGGTCGTGATCCTGCGGAACGGCGGGGCCGGCGGCGCCACCTCGCAGCCGCAGGATGTCGCACTCACCGCCGGGATTCCGCTGCAGCTCGACCTGTCGGGGCTCGAGGTCGGCACCTACACGCTGGTCGTGACGGCGAGCGCGCCCGTCACCGGCGCGGTGCGCGCGGCATCCGGATTCGGGGCCGGCAGCGACTTCGGCTGGTTCGCGGCGGCGGACGAGGTGACGGCGCCGGCACTGGTCGCCGTCGCCGACGGTTCCGCCCCGCAGTTGACGCTCGCGTCCACCTCCGAAACGGCGCAGACCGTGGGGCTCACGGGCATCGACGGCGAGCGGACCGACGTGACCGTGCCCGCCGGAGGGAGCGTCACCGTCCCGGTGACCGCCGGTGCGGTGTACCGCATCGAGCCCGGCGACGACGGCATCCGGGCGGCCGTCACCTACGCCACCGGCGGCGCCGTGGCGGGGTACCCCGTGCCCGCGGGGGATGCCGCGGCATCCGCCATCACCGTCTACCCCCGCTGAACCGTCTCCCCGCGCTGGGCGCCGCGTCAGTAGTGGAAGCGGTCGGGGCCGAGGTCCCACGGGTCGCGGTCGAGGTACTCCGCGGCGGCGCGGAAGACGCATGCCTCGATCGCCATGCGCCGATGCAGGTCGTCCTCGCGGTGCAGCTGCCCGAGCCGCTCGATCGGCAGCCGGTACAGCACGATGCGCTGCTCCGCGGGCAGTGCGCTCCAGCGGGGGATCCCGTCGTCATCGGATGCCGGTGGCATCGCCGCCACCTCGAAGCGCACCTCGCGCAGTTCCGGCCAGGCGCTGCGCAGAAACTCGGCCGCCGTCCCGACGGCGAAGTCGAACCGCTCCTCGCGGGTCTCCAGCGGCAGCAGGGGCGGCCGGACGACGGGGCTGCGGTCCTCGCGGCCGTGCCGGCCGTGGCGGGACGCGCGCCGCGGGGGAGCCGTGACGCGCTTTTTCACCATGCGATCAAGTCTAGGTGGCCGCTCACGGCCCCGGTCGGTTGTGGGAACGGGCCTCGGTCGGTTGTGGGAACGGCCCCGGTCGGTTGTGAAAGCAGGCGGAATCGGCCTGTGGAACCCGCGCAGGGCCGCGGAGCATCGATTGCGCCTGCTTTCAGAACGTCGGCGGCGCGGCATCCGGCCCCGGCCCGGCCGCGCGGCTAGCGTGGAGGCGATGCGATCCAGACTGTGCTCGAAGGTGGGCTGCGCCCGCGAGGCCGTGACGACCCTGACCTACGACTACGGGGACCAGATGGCCGCGGTGGGCCCGCTCGGCGGCGCCACCGACCCGCACGCGCACGACCTGTGCGCGATCCACACCGACCGGCTGTCGGTGCCCAAGGGCTGGGTCGTCGTCCGCCACGAGACCCTGCGCGTCTGAGCTTCCCGCGGGAGGGAACCGGCGCGGGGAGCCCGTGGGAGAATGGGCGGATGCCGACTGCCACCGCCTCCACGCACGACTTCGTCGTCGCCGACCTGAGCCTCGCCGAAGCGGGCCGCCACCAGCTGCGCCTGGCCGAGAACGAGATGCCGGGCCTCATGGCGCTGCGCGAGGAGTACGGCCCCAGCCAGCCGCTCGCCGGCGCCCGCATCGCGGGGTCGCTGCACATGACCGTGCAGACCGCCGTGCTCATCGAGACGCTCGTCGCGCTCGGCGCGCAGGTGCGGTGGGCCAGCTGCAACATCTTCTCCACGCAGGACGAAGCCGCCGCCGCCGTCGCGGTCGGCCCCACCGGGACCGTGGACGAGCCCGCCGGCATCCCCGTGTTCGCCTTCAAGGGCGAGACCCTCGAGGAGTACTGGCAGCTCGCCGACCGCATCTTCGACTGGTCCGCGGAGGGCTTCGACGGCCCGAACCTCATCCTCGACGACGGCGGCGACGCCACCCTGCTCGTGCACAAGGGCGTCGAGTTCGAGAAGGCCGGCGCCGTGCCCGCGGCATCCGACACCGACTCCCTCGAGTACCGCATCGTCCTCGACACCCTCCGGGCGAGCCTCGCGCGCGACCCGCAGCGCTTCACCCGCATGGCGGAGCAGATCGTGGGCGTCACGGAGGAGACGACGACGGGCGTACACCGCCTCTACGAGCTTGCCGCGGCGGGGAAGCTGCTGTTCCCGGGTATCAACGTCAACGACTCCGTCACCAAGAGCAAGTTCGACAACAAGTACGGCATCCGCCATTCGCTGCCCGACGGCCTGAACCGCGGCACCGACGTCCTCATCGGCGGCAAGGTCGCCTTCGTCGTCGGCTACGGCGACGTCGGCAAGGGTGCCGCCGAGGCCCTGCGCGGCCAGGGCGCCCGCGTCATCATCGGCGAGGTCGACCCGATCTGCGCGCTGCAGGCGGCGATGGACGGCTTCCAGGTCGCCCGGCTCGAGTCGGTCATCGACCAGGTCGACATCCTCATCACCGGCACCGGCAACACCCGCGTCGTGACGACAGAGCATCTGCAGGGCCTCAAGCACCTCGCGATCGTCGGCAACGTCGGCCACTTCGACGACGAGATCGATATGGCGGGCCTCGAGGCGATCCCGGGCGTGGAGAAGGTCGAGATCAAGCCGCAGGTGCACGAGTACCGCCTGCCCGGCGGCACCAGCATCCTCGTCATGAGCGAGGGACGCCTCATGAACCTCGGCAATGCCACGGGTCACCCCTCCTTCGTCATGAGCGCCTCCTTCACCAACCAGGTGCTCGCCCAGATCGAACTGTTCACGAAGCCCGAGGAGTACCCCGTCGGCGTGTACGTGCTGCCGAAGATCCTCGACGAGAAGGTCGCCCGTCTGCACCTCGCGGCTCTCGGCGTGGAGCTGACCGAGCTCACGGCCGAACAGGCGGCGTACATCGGCGTGCCCGTCGAGGGCCCGTACAAGCTCGATCACTACCGCTACTGAACGGGCGGATGCCGGGGTGTTCACCCGCCGTTCTACTTTTGTCTAGTTCAAAACAACGCTAGGCTGGGGGCATGACTCCCGCCGACGCCGCCGACGCGCTCCGCGCCGCGGGGCTCCGCGTCACGGAGTCGCGCACCGCGGTATACGACGCGCTCCGGGAGCACCCGCATGCCAGCGCCGAGGACGTCTTCGGGCACGTGCTGCCGCGGCTTCCGCGCGCGAGTCGGCAGTCGGTCTACAACGCGCTGAACGACTTCGCGGATGCCGGGATCGTGCGCCGCATCGAGCCGGCCGGGCGATCGATGCTGTTCGAGCTGCGCGTCAGCGACAACCACCACCACCTCGTCTGCACCCGCTGCGGCGCGGTCCGCGACGTCGACTGCGTCGTCGGCGAAGCGCCCTGCCTCACGCCGTCGCACGACCACGGCTTCGCCGTGGACGCCGCCGAAGTGACCTTCTGGGGTTTGTGCCCCGACTGCGCCGCCGAGCGCCGCCTGAACTGAAACCGCTGCCCACCCGACCCCACGGAAGGAACACCATGAGCACCCCCGACGAGACGGTCCAGCCGATCGGCGAGAACCCGACCGACACCGATCAGGCCGTCACCGACATCGACACGCCCGTCGACGAGCGTGAAGACGGCGAGTCGCGCCCCCGCCCGAACCCCGACGAGGCCGGCGCCTGCCCCGTCATCCACGGCGACCGCCAGCCGCACCCGACGACGGGTTCGGCCAACAACCGGTGGTGGCCGAACCAGCTGAACCTCCGCATCCTCAAGAAGAACCCCGCCGTCGGCAACCCGCTGGGTGAGGGCTTCGACTACCGCGCCGCGTTCAACGCCCTCGACCTCGACGCCGTCAAGAAGGACATCGACGAGCTCCTCACGACGAGCCAGGACTGGTGGCCGGCGGACTTCGGCAACTACGGGCCGCTCATGATCCGCATGGCGTGGCACAGCGCCGGCACCTACCGCGTGACCGACGGCCGTGGCGGCGGCGGGACCGGTCAGCAGCGCTTCGCGCCGCTGAACTCGTGGCCCGACAACGTGAGCCTCGACAAGGCGCGGCGCCTCCTCTGGCCGGTGAAGAAGAAGTACGGCCAGGCGATCTCGTGGGGCGACCTCATGATCCTCGCCGGCAACGTGGCCCTGGAGAACATGGGATTCGAGACGTTCGGCTTCGCCGGCGGCCGCCCCGACGTGTGGGAGCCGGACGACGACGTGTACTGGGGCCCCGAGACGACGTGGCTCGGCGACGAGCGCTACACCGGCGACCGTGACCTCGAGAAGCCCCTCGCGGCCGTCCAGATGGGCCTCATCTACGTCAACCCCGAGGGCCCGAACGGCAACCCCGACCCGATCGCGTCGGCGCGCGACATCCGCGAGACGTTCGGCCGCATGGGCATGGACGACGAGGAGACCGTCGCCCTCATCGCCGGCGGCCACACGTTCGGCAAGACCCACGGCGCCGCCCCCGACACCAACATCGAGGACAACCCCGAGGCTGCGGGGCTGGAGATGCAGGGCCTCGGCTGGAAGAACAACTTCGGCACCGGCAAGGGCGACGACACCATCACGTCGGGACTCGAGGTCACCTGGACCTACCACCCGACCCGCTGGGACAACGAGTTCTTCCACATCCTCTACGCCTACGAGTGGGAGCTCATGCGCAGCCCTGGCGGCGGCCACCAGTGGCGCCCCGTCAACGGCGGGGGCGCCGACATGGTGCCGCTCGCGCACTCCAACGGACGCCGCGAGCCCCGCATGCTCACGAGCGACCTGGCGCTGCGCATGGACCCCGACTACGACGCGGTCTCGCGCCGCTTCAAGGAAGACCCCGAGGCGTTCCGCGACGCGTTCGCCCGCGCCTGGTTCAAGCTCACCCACCGAGACATGGGTCCCATCGAGCGCTACCTCGGACCGGAGGTGCCCGAGGAGGAGCTCATCTGGCAGGACCGCGTACCGGCCGTCGACCACCCGCTGATCGACGCCGACGACGCGGCCGAGCTGAAGAAGCGCGTTCTCGACTCCGGCCTCACGGTGCCCGAGCTCGTGTCGACGACGTGGGCCGCGGCATCCACCTTCCGCGGCAGCGACAAGCGCGGCGGCGTCAACGGCGCCCGCATCCGCCTCGAGCCGCAGAAGGACTGGGAGGTCAACAACCCCGCCCAGCTGCACAAGGTGCTCGGCGTGCTCGGCGGCATCAAGGCCGACTTCGACGCGCAGGCCGCCGGCGGCAAGAAGGTGTCCCTCGCCGACCTCATCGTGCTCGCGGGAAACGCGGCCGTCGAGAAGGCGGCGGCGGATGCCGGTGTCTCGGTCGACGTGCCGTTCCACCCCGGCCGCACCGACGCCAGCCAGGAGCAGACCGACGTGCGCTCGTTCGGGCACCTCGAGCCGGCGGCCGACGGCTTCCGCAACTACCAGGGGCCGGCCGCGACGGCGGCGGGCCTCCCCGCGGAGCACCTGCTCGTCGACAAGGCGAACCTGCTGACGCTCAGCGCCCCCGAGATGACGGTGCTCGTCGGTGGTCTGCGCGTGCTCGGCGCGAACTGGGACGGCTCGGACCACGGCGTCTTCACCGACCGCGTCGGCGTGCTCACGAACGACTTCTTCGTGAACCTGCTCGACCTCGGCACGACGTGGAAGCCGCTCGACCCCGGGTCGCACGCGTTCCTCGGCACGAAGGACGCCACCGGTGAGAAGGTCGGCGTCGGCACCCGCGTCGACCTGCTGTTCGGCTCGAACTCCGAGCTGCGGGCGCTCGCCGAGGTGTACGCCTCCGACGACGCGAACGAGAAGTTCGTCCGCGACTTCGCCGCCGCGTGGGGCCGGGTCACGGAGCTCGACCGGTTCGATCTGCACGCGTGAGACGGATGCCGGGGCGCGCGCCCCGGCATCCTCACCACAACGGCCCCGCCTCATCCGAGGCGGGGCCGCTGTCGTACGGGCGCTGGGTCAGCGCGCCGGCTTCGCGTCGAACAAGGCGCGGTGCACGACGCCCGCGAGCAGGCCGCCGACGATCGGGAACACGAGGAACACCCACAGCTGCGCGAGGGCGTCGGGGCCACCGTAGATCGCGGCGGCGAGCGAGCGGGCCGGGTTCACCGAGGTGTTGTCGACCGGGATCGAGATCAGGTGGATGAGCGTCAGCGTCAGACCGATCACGAGGCCCGCGATGGTCGCGTTACCGCGGGTCGCGTGCGTGACTCCCAGGATCACGAGCACGAACACGGCCGTCAGCACGATCTCGGTCGCGATGGCCGAACCCAGGCCGAACCCGCCGGGGGAGCGCTCGCCGAAACCGTTGCTGGCGAACCCGCCGTCCTGCGCGGTCGCGAGCCACCCGTCGGGGCCGAAGAGCCCGACCAGCACGATCACGGTCGTGGCGAGGGCGCCGCCCACCAACTGGGCGATGATGTAGCCGATGCTGTCGCGCCAGGGGAAGCGGCCGGCGGCGGCGAGCCCCAGGGTGATCGCGGGGTTGAAGTGACCGCCCGAGAGCGGCCCCCACGCGTAGGCGCCGGCGACGACGGTGAGACCGAAGGCGAGGGCGACGCCGACGTACCCGACGCCCACCGGGAAGCCGTTCTCGGCGAGGCCGTTGTTCGCCGCGAACAGCGCCGTGCCGACGCCGCCGAAGACGAGGAGGAAGGTGCCCGCCGCCTCGGCGGCGAGCTTCGTGGCGGTCGACGGCGCATCGCGCGTGTCGGCCGGCGCGGGGGTGTGCGACAGTGCGGTGGGGTCGACGGGCTTATCAGGACGAGGATCGGTACTCACAGTCGTTTCCTTTCGCAGAGAAGGCCTCTCTGCTCGTGATTGTGCACCCGTCACGCGGCGGAGCACAGGATCTCGACGAGATTGGTTCCTCGCGTGTGCGCCGCCGCGACGTGCGGCCCGGTCCCAGACGGGTCCGATACTGTGTTCCTGCGCCCTGCCGTGACGACGGCATCCGGCCGACCCGAAGGACGAATCAGGCCACATGACTTCCCGCATCCTCGTTGTCGACGACGACACCGCGCTCGCCGAGATGATCGGCATCGTGCTGCGCACCGAGGGCTTCGAACCCGTGTTCTGCGCCGACGGCGCCGCGGCCGTCGACGCCTGGCGCACCCAGCGCCCCGACCTGGTGCTGCTGGACCTCATGCTGCCGGGGGTCGACGGCATCGAGATCTGCACCCGCATCCGCGCCGAGTCGGGCGTGCCGATCATCATGCTGACGGCTCGCACCGACACCGCCGATGTCGTCCGTGGCCTGGAATCCGGCGCCGACGACTACATCGTCAAGCCCTTCAACCCCAAGGAGCTCGTGGCGCGCATCCGCACGCGGCTGCGCCCGAGCGCCGAGCCGGAGAGCGGCAACCTGCGCATCGGCGACGTCGTCGTCGACGTCGCCGCCCACGAGGTGCGTCGCGGCAGCGAGGTCATCGCGCTGACTCCGCTGGAGTTCGAGCTGCTCGTCGCGCTGGCGAGCAAACCCCAGCAGGTGTTCTCGCGCGAGATGCTGCTGGAGCAGGTCTGGGGCTATCACTACAAGGCCGACACGCGCCTGGTGAACGTGCACGTGCAGCGCCTGCGCGCCAAGGTCGAGATCGACCCCGACAACCCGAAGATCGTCATGACGGTGCGCGGGGTCGGCTACCGCGCCGGCGCGGTGGTGTGATCGGGGCGTCATGACGCCGACGACGGCGAGCGTGCCGACCCTGACCGGATGGCGCGACTGGCGTGCGTGGCCGCAGCGCGTGCGCTACGCCTGGCGCCGGTCGCTGCGGTTCCGCACCCTCGCCATCACGCTCGGTGCGACGGCGCTGGCGATCCTCGTCGCGTTCGTCGCGATGGCCCTCGCGATCCAGAACGACCTGTTCGAATCGCGGGTGCAGCAGGTGCAGGGTTCGGTGCAGCGGGCGACCGAGGCGACGCAGCGCACGCTGAACGCCGCGCAGGTCGAAGGCGACGCGGTGGCGCTGCAGACGCTGTACGACAACGCCGTCGACGCGATGTCGCGGCAGGCGGGCACCGACCTCATCGCCGGGTTCCGCGTCTCGGGGGCCCCCTCGGCGATCGCCCCGCAGGACGTGCAGCGCGGTGAGATCGCGGGCCTGATCACCCCCGGGCTGCGCGCGGCGGTGCAGCGCGATGGCGAGCAGCGGTGGTGGCAGTCGATCGCCCTGCCGGGCCCCGGCGGCGGTGCGGTCCCGGGTGTCGTCATCGGCCAGCAGGTCGAGTTCCCCGAGGTCGGCGCGTACGAGTTCTACTTCGCCTACGACCTCGCCGCCGAGCAGCAGACGCTGCAGTTCGTGCAGGTGACCCTGTGGCTCGTCGGCGCCGGCCTCGTTCTGCTGATCGCCGCGATCTCGTGGGTCGTGCTGCGCTCGGTCACGGTGCCGATCGCCGAGGCCGCGCAGACCAGTGCGACCCTCGCAGCGGGCGACCTCGGCGTGCGGCTCCCCGTCCGGGGCGAGGACGAGTTCGCGACGCTGGGGCGCTCGTTCAACGCGATGGCCGACAGCATCGAGTCGCAGATCAAGGAGCTGGCCGAGCTCTCGCTCGTGCAGCAGCGGTTCGTGTCCGATGTCTCGCACGAGCTGCGCACGCCGCTGACGACCATCCGCCTGGCCAGCGACATGCTCAACGACCAGCGGGAGAGCTTCGATCCCACCACGGCGCGCGCCGCCGAGCTGCTGCACGCGCAGGTGCAGCGCTTCGAGACCCTGCTGACCGACCTGCTGGAGATCAGTCGCTACGACGCCGGTTCGGTGCAGCTGGAGTACGAGCCGACGAGTCTCGCGCACCTCGCCGAGGACGTCATCGCCTCGATGCAGCAGCTCGCCGAGCAGCACGACACGGACGTGCGCCTCGTCGCCCCCGGCGGCTACTCGCCGGTGGAGATGGACCCCCGTCGCGTGCGGCGGGTGGTCCGCAACCTCCTCGGCAACGCGATCGAGCACGGCGAGGGGCGGCCCATCGTCGTCACGGTCGACAGCGATCAGCACGCCGTCGCGATCGGCGTGCGCGATTATGGGCTCGGGATGAGCGCCGCCGACTCCGAGCGTGTCTTCGACCGGTTCTGGCGGGCCGACCCCTCTCGCAAGCGCACGATCGGCGGCACGGGCCTGGGCCTGTCCATCGCGCTCGGCGACGCGCACCTGCACGGCGGCACGCTGGCGGTGTGGAGCGAGCTGGGCCGGGGCACCCACTTCGTGCTGACCCTGCCGCGGCACGGCCAGCAGCTGGGCGGATCGTCGCCGATCCCGGTGGATCCGGGCGACGACGGGGTGTCGCTCGATGACCTCGGCCTCACCCAGCCCATCGCCGTCTTCGAGAAGGGGGACCGCCGATGATGCGTCTGCGCGCCCTGGCCGCCGCCGCGACGACCGTGCTCGTCGCCGCCGTCCTGACGGCGTGCGCGGGCCTCCCGACCTCCGGTCCGGTCAACGCCGGGGTCGTCATCAACGACGACGGCGCGTCGGGCGATGTCGTCTTCATCCCCAAGGGCCCGGTCGACGACGCCACGCCGCAGCAGATCGTGGAGGGGTTCATCGCCGCCGGCTCCGGTCCGGGACCCGGCGCGAACTGGGCGACGGCGCGGGAGTTCCTGGCGCCCGAGTTCCGCGATCAGTGGAAGCCGTCGGGCGTCACCGTCTACAGCCCCGGGCAGCGGCGGATCGAGGAGATCTCCGAGAGCCAGTTCCAGCTCACCGTGACACCGGTCGCGACCGTCGATGCTGCCGGCGAGCTCCTCACCGCCGACAGTGGCGAGATCCCGCTCGACTTCACGCTCGCCCAGCAGGACGACGGCCAGTGGCGGATCACGCAGGCGCCGAACGGCATCGTCTTGGACGAGACCCGGTTCAAGACGGTGTTCAACTCGTACTCGCTGATGTACTTCGACTCCACCTGGACCTACCTTGTCCCCGACGACCGGTGGTTCCCCCGCGTGAACGCCGCGACCAGCATCGCGCAGGCGCTCGTCAACGGGTCGCCCAGCCCGTGGCTGGAAGGCGCCGTGTCGACCGCCTTCACCGACGACGCGCGCCTCGCGCTGGCCGCGGTGCCGGTCGACGCCGACAACGTCGCCAGGGTGAGCCTGGAGGAGGGCGCCCGCGGGCTCGACCAGACCGTGCTGAACCGCATGCAGACGCAGTTGACGCGGAGCCTCGCGACCGCCGGCATCCAGGGAGTCGACATGGTCGTCGACGCCCAGACGCTGCCAGCCGAGACGGTGTCGTGGCGACCCACCACCGTCGACTCCCGGCCGCTCGTGCGCACCGCGGACGCGTTCGGGTTCGCCAGCGGCACCTCCGCCGGCGCGGGCGCGTCGATCGAACCGATCGCGGGGCTCTCGGATGCGATTCTCACGGTCGACGCCACCGACATCGAGGTGAACGCCGATCGCACGGCGGCCGCGGTCCGCGACGCCGCCGGCGCCGTGCTGGCGGTGAACGCCGACGACACGGTCGCGACGCTCGACCGGCGGACGGGACTGGTGGCGCCCTCGATCGATCCGTTCGGGTTCGTGTGGAGCGTGCCCGCGGCGAGCCCCACCGCCGTCGTCGCGTTTTCCGAGGAGGGGACGCAGACGGAGATCGCCGGCGCCTGGCCGGGCGCCGTGCAGATCGTCGCGCAGCGGGTTTCGCGCGACGGCACGCGCATCGCCGCCGTCGTCCGCGACGGCAGCCGGTACGCACTCTGGGTCGCCGGCATCCTGCGCGATCGCGACCACGCGCCGACCGCGCTCGGGACACCCAAGGTGCTGGCGACCCTCGCGGGTGTGCCGTCCGCGCTGGCGTGGTTGGATGCCGGGACGCTCGCGGTCCTCGAGTCCGACGACGCCGAGGCGGTGCTGTACACGCACGAGATCGGCGCGTTCGGCGACGCGTGGCGCGGGCCCGCGGGCGCGACCACCGTGGCCGGCGGTCTGCCCTCCGGTGTGCGGGTGCGGGCCGCCGACGGAGAGCTGTACGCGCAGCGCGGGGCGAACTGGCAGCACCTCGCGTCGGGCATCGAGGTGCTCGCGGTGCAGCAGGGCTCCCCGCGCTGACGCCCGCGGACCGCTGACGCCCTCTCCACCATCGCCGCCCTCTCCCCAGGTGCGTCGGTCCCCGCGGCATCCACAGATCCGACGTGCGCGCCGCCACGGCCGCCGGCGCCGGGCCAGGGTGGATGGATGTCGACCCTCTCCGAGTCCGTGCGCGACGCGCTCGGCGGCGCGCTGTCGCTGTTGCTGCCGGTGTGGTGCGCCGGCTGCGACGCGCCCGACGTCGTGCTGTGCGCCGACTGCCGCGAGGCTCTGGCCGCCGAGACGGCGGAGCCGGGCCCGTCCCGCACGCTCAGCGACGGCCTGCGCGTGCACGCGGCCGTCGAGTTCTCGGGGGTGGCGGCACGCACGATCCGCGCCTTCAAGGAGGAGGGGCGGACCGCCCTCGCCGGGCCCCTGGGCGCCGCGCTCGCGGTCTCCGCGGCGGCGGCGCTGACGGCGGCATCCGACGACGTCGTCTTCGTGCC
>JAEYAG010000180.1 GCA_023451265.1 Actinomycetes bacterium
GGCCCGCCGTGAGCACGACGGCAGCGCCGAGCTCGCCCGCCGCGGCGGCGAGGTCCGCGTGCGCGGACTCCCCGGCGACGATGAGGGCGACCGGCGTGCCGACGCCGGCGGCGGCGCCGAGGAGGCCCGCCGAAGACTTGGCGAGCTCACCGGCGGGCGTGACGTCCAGCAGGACGAGGATCGAGTCCGAAGCGAAATCAACCATGACGACTCTCTCCTCAGGCCAGACGGTTCTCGATGAGGTAGGCGGCGAGCTTCTCGCCGGCACCCCCCTCGTCGGTGATCTTGATCCCGGCTCCGCGCGGCGGCTTCTCGCTCACGGCGGTCATGATCGACTGCGGGGCGGATGCCGGGTCGACGTCGACGTCGAGGTCGGCGAGCGACACCGTCTCGAACGGCTTCTTCTTCGCCGCCATGATCCCCTTGAAGTTGGGGAACCGGGCGTCGGGCAGCGCTTCGGTGATCGAGATGACGGCGGGCAGGGTCGCGGTCACCTGTGCGGCGCCGGCGTCGGTGGCGCGGGTGCCTGACACCTCCGTTTCGCCGATCGTAACCGCCGACAGTGCGGTGGCCTGCGGCACGCCGAGGTGCTCGGCGACCATGGCCGCAATGACGCCGCCGGCGCCGTCGGTGGAGAGGTTCCCGGTGATCACGAGGTCGAACCCCGCCCGTTGCACGGCCGCGGCGAGCACGCGCGCCGTGACGCCGAGGTCGGCTCCGGCGAGGGCCGGATCGACGACCTGGAGAGCGGATGCCGCGCCCATCGCGAGTCCCTTGCGGATCGTCGCGGCCGACTCCTCGGGCGCCATCGACACGACCGTGACCTCGGTGCCGGGGTTCGCGTCGGCATACGACAGCGCCACCTCGAGCGCACGCTCGCCGATCTCGTCGAGCACCCGCTCGGAGGCGGCACGGTCGGCGAGACCGGTCTCGAGGTTCAGCTTGCGGTCGCCATAGGTGTCGGGGACTTCTTTGACCAGCACCACGATCTTCATCGGTTCTCCTTCGGGATGGGATCAGTCTAGGAGATGCGACTCAGTCTCGCACCGGGTGACACTGCGGGTCATTCTCGGAGTGGCGGTGAACTCGGATCGGTGGGAAGGAGGAGTCCGAATGACCGATTCTGAGCGAGGCGCTCGTTCCCCGCGAGCGCCTGCGCGGGCGATGCCGAACTGCGCCTCGTCATCCGGCGCGCTCGCGCCGACAACGTCGAGATCACCGCTGAGTGAAGCGCGGCTCCCGCTTCTCGCGGAAGGCGGCCATGCCCTCCTTCTGGTCCGCCGTGTCGAACAGCGCCGCAAACACGTGCCGCTCGAACCGCAGGCCTTCGGCGAGCGGCGACTCCATTGCGGCATCCAGCGCCGCCTTCGCGGCGAACACGCTCGGCAGCGACTTCGACGCGATGGTCTCCGCGGTGCGCTGGGCGTCGTCGAGCAGATCGGATGCCGGGACGACCCGCGACACCAGGCCCGCACGCTCGGCCTCCGCGGCATCCATCATGCGCCCGGTCAGGATCAGCTCGGCGGCCTTGTAGTAGCCGACCGCGCGGATCAGGCGCTGCGTGCCACCCATGCCCGGAATGACGCCGAGGTTGACCTCGGGCTGGCCGAACCGGGCGGTGTCGGCCGCGAGGATGATGTCGCACATCATGGCGAGCTCGCACCCGCCGCCCAGCGCGTAGCCCGAGACGGCGGCGATGACCGGCGTGCGGACATCGGCGAACCGCGCCCACGCGCCGAAGTGGTCGCCCATGATCATCTCGCGGCCGGTCTTGTCGGCCATCTCCTTGATGTCAGCGCCGGCGGCGAACGCGCGCTCGCTGCCGGTGACGACGATCGCGCCGACGCCCTCATCGGCGTCGAACGCCTCCGCCGCGGCGACGACGTCGCGCATCACCTGCGAGTTCAGGGCGTTGAGCGACTCGGGCCGATTCAGCGTGATCCACCCGACGCGGCCGCGCTGCTCGGTGAGGATGGTCTCGTACTCAGTCATGCCTTCATCGTGTCACCGGCAGGACCGGCGCGTCACCCGGCAGGGCCGGCGCGTCACCCGGCAGGGCCGGCGCGTCACCCGTCATCACAGGCGCTCGATGATGGTCGCATTCGCCATGCCGCCGCCCTCGCACATGGTCTGCATCCCGTAACGGCCACCGGTGGCTTCAAGATGCGCGAGCAGGGTGCCGAGCAGCCGTGTGCCGCTGGATCCGAGAGCGTGACCCAGCGCGATCGCTCCTCCCCAGGGGTTCAGCTTGGCGGCATCCGCCCCGACCTCGGCGGCCCAGGCGAGCGGCACCGACGCGAACGCCTCGTTGACCTCGTACGCGTCGACGTCCTCGATGCCCAGTCCGCTGCGCTCCAGGATGCGACGCGTCGCGGGGATCGGCCCCGTCAGCATCATCAGCGGATCATCGCCGACGACCGCGAACGCGTGGAACCGCGCCCGCGGCCTGAGGCCGAGCTCGATCGCCTTCTGCTCGCTCATGATGAGCACGGCGGACGCGCCATCGGTCAGCGGCGAGGAGTTCCCCGGGGTGATTCGCCAGTCGAGCTCGGGGAAGCGCTCGGCGAGCGCGTCGGTGCGGAACGCGGGCGCGAGGCCCGACAGCCCCGCCTCGGTGGTCGCCGGGCGCACGGTCTCGTCGACGGCGAACTCTCCGGCATCCGTCGGCACCGGGAGCAGCTGCGAGGCGAAGCGTCCCTGCGCGGCGGCGTCGGCGGCACGCCGGTGGGACTCGGCGGCGAAGGCATCCAGGGTCTCCCGGGACAGGTCCCACCGGGAGGCGATCAGCTCCGCCGACACGCCCTGGTTGACGAGTCCGGCAGGATAGCGCTCGTGCAGGGCCGGCGAGAACGGCGACCCCGCGACGGATGCCGCGATACCCAACGGCACCCGGCTCATCGACTCGACGCCACCGGCGATGACGATGTCGTACTGCCCCGCCATCACGCCCTGCGCGGCGAAGTGGGCGGCCTGCTGGCTCGACCCGCACTGCCGGTCGATCGTCGTCGCGGGGACGCGCTCGTCGAACCCGGCCGCGAGCACCGCCTGCCGGGCGATGTTCATCGTCTGCTCGCCCACCTGGCTCACGCAGCCGAGCAGCACGTCGTCGATCTGCGATGACTCCAGGCCGTTGCGCTCGAGCGTCGCGCGAAGCACGTGTGCCGCCAGATCGACGGGATGGATGCCGCTGAGCGCGCCACCGGGTTTGCCCCGGCCCGAGGGAGTGCGGACGGCGTCGACGATGACAGCGGTGCGGGCGACGGTGCTCATGACTCCATCCTGCCCGCGCAGGCGTCGTCGCGGGAACGCGCGTCGCCCACCGACCGCGACCGCGATCCTCGGCGGCGCGATCATAGCCTACTACTCTTTCGTCGGATTCGAGACCTCCGCGAACGTGATCGAAGAAGTCCGTCACCCGCGGCGCGACTACCCACGCGCACTGTTCGGCGCTCTCCTCACCGCGGGCGCGGTCTACGTGCTGGTCGGCCTCCTCAGCACGAACATCGCCGTGCTCGTCCTGCGCCGCGACCGCGTGGAGCACGACCACTTCCGCGTGTGGACGGTCGTCCCGGTGCTTGGTGCCCTCTCGTGCGTCCTGCTGCTCACCCAGCAGGAGCCGATGGTCTGGCTGTTCGCGGCGATCCTCATCGCGGTCGGCGTCGGGCTGTTCTTCCTTGCCCGGCTGGGGCGGCGCGCCGACCCCGTCGAGTGACTGGGCTCAGCCCAGCACGCCGCGGCCGATGATCACCCGCATGATCTCGTTCGTGCCCTCGAGGATCTGGTGCACGCGCAGGTCCCGCACGACCTTCTCGATGCCGTACTCCTGCAGGTATCCGTACCCGCCGTGCAGCTGCAGCGCCTGATTCGCGACCTCGAACCCGGCATCCGTCGCGAACCGCTTGGCCATCGCGCACTGCACCGCCACGTCCGGCGCGCCCTCGTCGATCGCGCGCGCGGCGCCCTGCACGAGAGCGCGCGCCGCCTGCAGCTGCGTCGCCATGTCGGCGAGCGCGAACACGACCGTCTGCCGCTCGGCGAGCGCCTCGCCGAAGGTGAACCGCTCGTGCACGTACCGCACCGCACGGTCCAGCGCCCACTGCGCACCCCCGATCGAGCACGCCGCGATGTTCACGCGCCCGCCGTTGAGACCCTTCATCGCGATGCGGAAGCCGGCCCCGACCTCCCCCAGAACGGCGGATGCCGGGACGCGCACCTCGTCGAGGATCACCTGTCGGGTGGGCTGCGCGTTCCAGCCCATCTTGTGCTCGTTCGGCCCGAAGCTGAGACCCGCGGCATCCGCCGGGACGAGGAAGGCGGTGATGCCCTTCGCCCCGGGCGCCCCCGTGCGGGCCATCACGACATAGACCGCCGCGGCGCCCGCACCCGAGATGAACTGCTTGACGCCGGTCAGGACGTACTCGTCGCCGTCGGGAATAGCGCTGGTCGTGATCGCCGCGGCATCCGACCCGGCACCCGGCTCGGTGAGGCAGTACGAGCCGAGCTCGGTCATCGCCACGAGGTTCGGCAGCCAGCGCCGCCGCTGGTCGTCGGTGCCGAACGTGTCGATCATCCACGCGACCATGTTGTGGATCGAGATGTAGGCGGCGATCGTCGGGTCGCCCATCGCGAGCCGCTCGAAGATGGCTGCGGCATCTTGACGGCCGAGTGCCGCGCCGCCGACGTCATCGCCCACGCAGATCCCGCCGAGCCCCAGTTCGCCGGCGGCGGCGAGCACGTCGAGCGGGAAATGCTTGTCGCGATCCCACTCCAGCGCGTGCGGCGCGAGGCGGGTGTCGGCGAACTCGCGGACGGCGTCGAGGATGGCGTCGCGTTCTTCTGCGGAAAGCGTCGCCGGGGTAGCGGTCATGCTCATGTAGTCACGTCCTCGTGAGACAGATAGACATCTTCGTCAGCGCCCGGTAGGGCACATTGCTCAGTCTACGTCGTCACGACCGCGCACGGCGAGACCTCGGCCACGCACCGAGACCCCGGGCACGCGCCGAGACCCCGCGTGGGAACGCGGGGTCTCGGCCTTCCGGCGTCACGTGCCGGCGTCAGCCCGCGGCGTCAGCCCGCGGCGTCGACGCCAGCGGACGCGGTGCGTCGGCGGTGCACCGCCATGACGGCACCGGCGGCGATCATCAGCAGCACGACGAGCACGAACCCGTACGGCGGCTCGGCTCCGGTGCTCGCGAGGGCGCCCGCCGGCAGCACCTCGACGGCGGCGGTGAGCGGGTCCTCCCCGACCGACGCGATCACGAGCGTGTGCGCGCCGAGGGCGAAGTCCGCCGGGATCGCGACGTCGAACGCGACCGTCCCGTCCGCTCCGGCGGCGGGGATGCCGCTCACCACGATCGGATCGCTGTGCAGCGTCGCGTTGATGCGCTGGCCGGCCTCGAGCCCGCTCACCCGCACGGGCAGCGACCCGCCCTGCTCGACGCGGCCGTCGCCGACGTCGATCGTCGCCCAGGCACCCTGGTCGCCGCCATCGCCATCACCGTCACCGTCGCCGTCGCCGCCGCCCGGCTGGGACGCCTGCGCGTCCACGAGTACCGCGACGGTGCGCGCGGGCACCGTGACGGTGCCCGTCTCGGCATCCCACGTCGTCGTCTTCACGACCGCGTCGGTGCCGCCGGCCTGCGCCGTGGTCAGGGCGAAGTCGCGTCCGGCGAACACGCCCACCTGCTGGGTCGTCGCGGTCGGCGACGCGTTGAACACGACGAGAGCGCCGTCCAGCTCCGGATCGGCGTCGGCGCCCACGACGTCGTCGATCGCCATCACGATGACGCCGGGCGTCGCGCCGGGGCCGCTGTTCGGGAAGCTGACCTTCTCGGCGATCCGGTCGGCGGAGCCGAGCTGCAGCAGCCCGACCTCGGAGCGCACCCGCAGCAGATCCAGCGCCTGCCCCTCGGCCGCGGCGATGTCGGCCGCCGTCGGCTTCAGCGCGGGGTTCGCCAGCAGCGGCGCCATGACGCCCCACTTCTCCGAGTTGTCGCCCGCCATCGGCAGCCCCGACCCGAACGTCGACTCCTGCCCGGTCCAGTCGATGCGGTTGAACCAGTCGCCCGAGTTGTAGCTGTTGCGATCGAGTGACTTCGACCGCAGCAGCTCGGTGCCGGCGTACCAGAACGATGGGCTCTGGCCGAGCGTCGCCGTCGCGAGCTCGAGCGTGTTCATGCGCACGCGGTCCGCCATCGACGTCCCCACCGGCAGCTTGAACACCGACAGGTCGTAGAGCGTTTCGTTGTCGTGCGCGTCGACGTACGAGATGACCTCGTCCGGCTCGTCGGCGTAGCCGGCAGGCTGGCCGTTGTAGTCGATCTCGGATCCCTTTTTCACCGACCCGTCCGCCGTCGTCAGCGAGAAGTCGCGCAGGTTGCCCGCGAGCCCCAGCTTCACGAGGTCGGTCTGGTGGCCGAGGTCGGCGAGCGCCTGCTCGGTGGTCCCGTTGATCGGGTCGCCGTTCGGGTCGGTGCCGAGGCCCGTGCCGTATCCCTGACGGAACGTCGACCCGCTGTCGACGGGGCTGCCGCCGTGCACGGCGTCGCGGAGGCGGTCGTTGAACGTCCCGATTCCGGTGCCGCCGAGCTGCCCCTGCGTCGCCTGCTCGAACAGGGCGTTGTCGGCGACCTCGCCGAAGTTCCAGCCTTCGCCGTACAGGTAGATCGCCTTGCCGTCGACGCCGTCCTTCTCGAGGGTGAGCTCGTCGAGCGCGGCGCGCACGGCCAGCAGGTTCTCCTTCGAGTGGTGCCCCATCAGGTCGAAGCGGAAGCCGTCGACCTTGTACTCCTTCGCCCACAGCACGACGGAGTCGACCATGAGCTTCTGCGCCACCTCGTGCTCGGACGCCACGTTCTGGCAGCACGTCGAGGTCTGCACCGCGCCGTTGCCGTCGAGCCGCTGGTAGTAGCCCGGCACGACCTTGTCGAGCACCGACGTGTCGGCCTGACCGGCGGCCGAGGTGTGGTTGAACACCTCGTCGAGCACGACCTGCAGGCCCATGCCGTGCAGCGCCCCCACCATCGAACGGAACTCGCTGACGCGCGCACCGCCCTCGGGA
>JAEYAG010000239.1 GCA_023451265.1 Actinomycetes bacterium
GGTCGATGAGGGGGTGCTCGGCGATCAGGAACGGGTCGTCGCTGTAGACGACGATGGCCACGCCGTCGCAGCCGTCGAGGCGGGCGAGGGTCGAGATCACGGTGGGGGCCAGCTGCGTGACGACAGCCGGCACGTCGTCGACATCGCGCAGCGGAGGGATCGCCGCGCGGAAGGCGCCGCTGCTGCGGTTGTACCAGAACGGCAGGATGGCGATGCATCCTCGCAGTTCCAGCCCGCAGGACACCTCCGTGAGGGCGACGATCTCAGCGGTCGTGACGGCTTTGATGATGGTGGTCGGTTCGTCCATGCGGACATGGTCGCGCCGACGCTTCGCGCGTGGGAGCCGACCATGGCGAACGGGGGATAACTCCCGGAAGTGCCCGCCTGTGGAGAGGGCGATGAGCGCAGGCGGTCGCCGTCGACCCGCGCTCCTCCCGGTGATCGGGTGCGCGCGTGGGGTGGCTCCGCCTCCGGTGATCGAGTGCCCGCGTGGGGTGGCTGCTGCTTCCGGTGATCGGGAGCGCGCGTGGGGCTGCTTCCGCCTCCGGTGATCGAGTGCCCGCGAGGGACGAGCGGGCGTATCGAGATCAGGTCTTCAGGATGGTGCGGTGGAGTCTGGTGGGTGAGGTGGTGGTGGGGCGCCAGTGGTGGTCCGTGCCCCACCAGCCGGGTGCTTTGATTTCGGGGACGCCGTGGTTCATGCGGATTTGCCAGCCGATGCGGTCGAGGAATCGGTGGTGGTACCAGCAGAGAAGGACGCCGTTGTCGGTGTGAGTGGGGCCGCCCGCGGCGTGTTCGGTGACGTGATGGATTTCGCACCAGGATGCGGCGACGGTGCAGCCGGGGATGATGCAGCCGCCATCGCGGAGGGTGATTGCGCGGCGTTGGTAGCGGTTGAAGACGCGGTCGCGGGTGTCGATGCGGATGATGCGGCCGTCGTCGCGGCTGGTGACGCGTTGGATGGTGCCGGCGCAGGCGACGTGGCGGGCGAGGTCCACGGTGGCGGGTTGGTCACACCCTTGTACGTGCGCGTAGCCGCGGCCGGTGTCGAGGTCTTCTGCGGTGACGGAGACGACCAGGGTGGGGGCGTGTCCGCCGATGGTGGGCAGCAGCCCACTGGACGCAGCGGCGGTGAGGGCGGCGGCGAGGGCGTCGTGTTGTTTCTGGGCGCGGGTGCGGGTGTCTTCGGCGGTGAGGAGGGGTTCCCCGTCCTCATACGTTGCGGTCGGGTCGTCGAAGGTGACTTTGGGAGCGAGGTGCGCGTCGAAGATGGTCTGCAGTTGCGCGGCGACTTCGGGCAGCAGGGTGCCGCGGAGGGGGACGCCGGTCGGGGTTGCGGTGCCGAGGGTGATCCCGCGGGCGCGCAGCGCTGCGCGTTCGCGGGGTTCGGCGCCGTCGGGGTCGAGCGCGAGCGCCCACGCCTGCGCGTGCACCCGCAGAATCCCCGCGGATGCCGGCGGTGCCCCATCGGGGCCGGTGCCGCGGGCTTCGGCGACGACGACGGTTTCGGCGTCCCGCCGCGCAGCAGGCGTGATCCGCGGGGACGATGCGTGCAGCGGATCGGTGATCGCGAGGATCCCGTCGACGCCGACCACCCCGTCGAGCATCGCCTCGCGGACGTCGGGGAACGGCGGGTCGAGGATTTCCCCGGTCGTGGTGGACACGTCGGGGCGGACCGCGCGGGCGGCGCGGTGCAGGCGAGATGCCGTGCGTGAGTCGACGCGGGTGAGGGTCTCGACCAGTTCGGTCACGCTCGCGCATCCCAGGTGCGTGGTCATGAAGTCGTCCCGATACCCGTGCTCGGAGCGGCGGGACACTTCACCGACCGCGTCGACCAGCAGCGCCTCCGTCAGACGGGAAAACTCCCCGATCGCGGATAGGTGTCGGGCGAGTTCGTGCTCCGTCGCCCGTTCCAGCATCCGCTCGGTCGCGGCATCCCGCACCAGCTGGGACGCCTGCGCGAGCAGGTCATCCAGCCGGGCGGTGAGGAGGTCCATACCCTCCATTGTGGTGAGGGCCACCGACATTGACCGGCGTGAAAACCCCCGATCGACCGGCAGAAACGAGGTTCGTTCATGAGAGTTCTCTCATGGGCGATTAGGGCGTTTCGTCTCGGTCACTGGCGCTCTTTCGCGGGGCGACCAGGGGGCTCACGGTCGTTGAGCGAGCGAGGGACGAGCGAGACGAAACGGCCCGCGCGGTTCTGGACGAGATGCGGCGTTTCGTCTCGGTCGCTGGCGCTCTCTCGCTCAACGACCGGCGGGGGGAGGGTGGGGTCAGGGCGTGGGGGGTGGGGAGTCGGGGTCGGACTCGGCGGTGCGCTCGGCCTCTTCGACGAGAACCTCGATGGGCACAGAGAAGGCGACGCCGGCGGCGCCGAGCACGCCGACGTCATCGACCGCAGGGGGCAGGACCTCGGTGGGCTCGCGCGGTTCCCACGGCTCAGCGGGAAGCCCGACCCACTCGGTCGGCTCCTCGGGACGGCTCTGGAAGATTCCCATGTGCCCATTGTGCGCCCTCCCCGCCGTCAGAGGACGAAGCGCCAGCAGTACTCCTCGTCGGTTCGCCAGCGATACCAGGCGACGGTCACGACGAGAGAGTCGGGGTCGGTGCCGCAGAGGCACAGCGCGACATCCTCGCCGGGGAGCACCTGACCGAGGTGCTCGGAAACTCCGTCAGAGCGGAACACGCGCACGAAGTCGGCCGGTTCGGCACTGGTGTTCGTGACGGTGGGGTGCCTGTCGTCCGAGCGGTGCACCGACCACGGCACGCGGTACGGTCGGGGTCCTCTGGTGTCGAGTGCTCTGAGCATGCCGGAGACGGTAGGAGCGGCCACCGACCCGGCAGGGTGAGAATCCGGGGGTCGCGGGCTGTTCTGTGGAAACTCCGTAGACGACTGTGCCTGTGGAGAGACCGATGCCGTCTCAGTCCGCGAGGGCGCCCGCGGGCGCGCCGTCCTCGTCGCCGCCCTGACGCCGCTTCGGCGTCGCCTTCGCGACCGCGGTGCCCACGGCATCCGTCACTCGTCGCGAGCCCGCCGTCATGGCTGCACCGGCGCGACGGAGGCGACCGGCGGCAGCGGTTTCCAGACGCGTGGCACCCGGGCGGGGCTCGAGCTCGGCCGGATACTCGGCGGGCGCGACGCCGAACGCCCGGCGGGAGGCGACGACGACCCGGCGACCGAGAAGGTGGTTTCCGGTCCCGCCCACGGCGGCACCGATGCCGAACGGCAGCGCCTTGCCGATGATCGATGCGCCGCCCTTCGCCGCGAACTGGTGCACGAAGGTCGTCTTCAGGCGATCGACGAGCGGTCCGACGGCCGCGCGGGGGAGCGACTTCGTGATGAGCTCGCCCCAATACTTCTCCCGCGTGACGCCCTTGCCGGCCAGTTGCCGGCCGAGCTGCGCGACCAAGTCGACGCCCTCCTGGCCGAGCATCAGCGTCAGCACGAGCGCCCGCGCCCGATCGGGGTTTTCCACGCGGATGCCGTGCAGTTCGGCGAGCGACTGCGCGAACAGGGCCGTGGCGTCGAGGAACCCCACGGTCTCGACGCCCGACAGGGCCAGGGGGACGCCGGGGCCGATACCCGGGACGACGGCGGTCGCCCCGACCGCCGCGCCACCGGTCGTGACCGCGGCGAGGTAGCGGCGTTCGAGCATCCGGACGATCTCAGCAGTCGTGGCGTCGGGGTGGCGCAGACGGATGCTGCGGAGGTGCGCGATCACGACGGGGCGCTGCACCTGCAGGACGCGATCGAGCGCGCGGATGGTGCGGGGATGCTCAGCCGATCCCTCGGGCGGCAGACCGCCGTCCCACGGGGAATCGTCGGGCAGCGAGTGGATGCGGGGGACCTTGGCCATGTCGGCACGATCCTAAGCAGGTCCGCTGAGCAAGCGCTGTAGGCAGCGGCGAGCCGCGAGCCCGTGGGCGGGTCAGACGAACTGGTTGGCGCGCTCGAGGTCTTCGGCGAAGTCCACCTCGACGGCGTACAGGTCGGAGATGTCGAGCGGCTCCAGCAGCAGGCCGTTCTCGACGATCGCGAGCTCGAGGCCGCGCTCGAAGTAGTCCTGGTCGTCGACGCGTCCGAGCTGCGCGATCAGCGCACGCTTGTCACGGCTGGAGATGTAGTTGATGCCGACGGCTTCGCCGATGCCGCCCTTGACCGTCTTCGACAGCTCCTTGATGTAGCCCTCGGCATCCACCGTGTACTTGACCTCTTCGTCGCTCACCTTCGCGGTGTTGACGGTGACGAAGGACTGGTCGCGCTCGATCAGCTCGATCGCGCGACCGAGCACGCGGGGGTCGAACACCACGTCGCCGTTCATCCACAGCACACCGCCCTTGCCGGTCGCCTTGAGGGCGCGCAGCAGGCTCTTGGACGTGTTCGTCTGGTCGTAGCGCTCGTTGTACACGTACTCGACGTGCGGGAACGCGTCGACGATGGTCTCGGCGCGGTAGCCGACGACCGTGGTGATGCGGGCGTTGCGGCCGAACGCGGCACGGATGTTGTCGTGCTGCTGACCCATGATGGTGCGACCGTCGCTCAGCTCGGTGAGGGGCTTGGGCAGGCTGCGCCCGAGCCGCGAGCCCATGCCGGCGGCGAGGATGACGGTCTGAAGGGTCAAGGGGTGCTCCTGGGGAAGGTGTTCACTGTCAGTTCGACGTGCGGACACTCCTTCGTGCCGTCGCTATGGTAGCGAAGGCACCTGAGAAGGCGCAGGAAGGCCCCGGTCCGTTGTCGATTCGTGACAATCGGAGTAGCCTCCCACCCTCCGAAAGACGATATCTGGACGTCGGGGCGGCTTGCTAGGTTGGACGGGTGACCGCCTCCCTGCCGCTCCCCGAGGACGACGCGGGCGTGCACGCGCTGCCGCCGTTGCCGCCCGTCGCCGCATCGCAGGCGGCGGCCCGTTTCGACGAGGCGAAGGATGCCGAGCGCCCTGCCGCGGCGGATGCCGAAGACTCTCCGACCGAGTCCGCGCCGCGACCGCGGGCACCGCGCAAGACGCCCGCGGCCGCGCGGAACGCGCCGCCCAAGCCGGCGGCCAAACGCACCCCGCGCACCAAGAAGGCGGTCGTCCCGCCGCCGCCTCCGGAGACTCCCGCAGAGGTGGCCGCAGCCCGGTTCGAGGCCGCCGCGCACGTCGATGACCCGGACGCGATCGTCATCCCGCCCAAGCCCGACTCCGTGCCCGAGGCCGGGCCGCAGACCGTCGCGGAGCCCGACGTCGTCCGGCCGGAACCCGTGGTCGAGCCCGAGCCTGAGATAGAGCCCGAGGTCTTGGTTAAGCCGGGGCCCGAATCCGAGCCCGAGCCGGAGATCGTGCCCGAGCACATCGTTGAGCCGGAACCCGAACCCGAGCCCGAGCCGGAACCCGAGGTCGAGCCCGAGCCCGAGCCCGAGCCGGAGCCGGAGCCCTCGCCGGAGCCGGAGCCCTCGCCGGAGCCGGAGCCTGAGCTCGAGCCGGAGCCGGAGCCGGAGCCCGAGCCCGAGCCCGACGTCATCGTCGCGCCGGAGGCCGAACCCGACGACGCCGATGCGCTGCTGCAGATCGTCACCGATGTCGACGTCGAGGTCATCACCGATCTCGATGTGGATGCCGCGGTGCCCGCCGTCCGCCTGCAGGGTGTGACCAAGGCGTTCGGCGGCGTTCCCGCGGTCGACGGGATCGACCTGACGATCGCGGCGGGCAGCTTCTACGGCATCGTCGGCCCCAACGGTGCGGGTAAGACGACCACGCTGTCGATGATCGCGGGACTGTTGCGCCCCGACAGCGGCGCGATCTCCGTCGCCGGCGTCGACCTGAAGGCACAGCCACGTCGCGCGAAGCGTCAGATGGGCATCCTTCCCGACCGGCTCCGCACCTTCGACCGGCTCACCGGCCGTCAACTGCTCCATTACTACGGTGTGCTGCGGGGCCTGCGTGCGTCGGTCGTCGAGAGCCGCATCGCCGACCTCGCCCGCGCCTTCGACCTCACCGACGCCCTCGGGCGCACCGTCTCGGACTACTCGGCCGGCATGACGAAGAAGCTCATGCTCGCCGGTGCGATGATCCACTCGCCGCGCGTGCTCGTGCTCGACGAGCCGTTCGAGTCCGTCGACCCCGTCTCCTCGGCCGTGATCCTCGACATCCTCACCGCCTACGTCGAGCACGGCGGAACCGTGGTGCTGTCCAGCCACGGCATGGAGCTCGTCGAGCGGGTGTGCAGCGGCCTCGCGGTCATCGTCGCGGGTCACGTGCTCGCGGAAGGCACGGTCGACGAGGTGCGCGGAGAGCGCACGCTCGAGGAGCGCTTCATCGAGCTGGCGGGCGGGATCAGCGACGTGGAGGGCCTGGAGTGGTTGCACACGTTCTCCGACTGAGGCTCGACCTGCTGATCGGCGCGCTGCGCGGCGACCGCCGGCGGGTCACCCGCAATGCGACGGCCCTCGTGCTCCTCGTCATCGCCGTCGGGGTCGTCTGCGCCGGCATCCTGAGCCTGCGCGCCGTGCCCGACGATGTCGCCTTCGCCGTCACGATGATCGGATGCTCGGCCCTCACGCTCGGGTTCTTCGTCGCGGCCATCGTCGGGGGAGCCGATGATCAGCTCGATCCGCGGCGATTCGCGGTGTTCGGCGCCACCCCGCGCGCGACGGCGTGGGCGACGCTGCCCGCCAGCATCATCAGCGTCCCTGTCCTCGGCGTCGCAGTCGTCGCCGCGACACTCGCGACGATGTGGATCGCGCACGGCGCGACGGCCGCGGTCGCGGTGGCCTCGGCGGTGCTCGGTGTTCTCACCTGCATGCTGTTCGCGAAGATCGCGCTCGCGATCGTCGGACTCGTCCTGCGCGATCGGCGCTCGCGCGAGCTGACGGGTGTGTTCCTCATCGCGATGCTCGTCGTCGTCGTGCCGGTGGTGGTGTTCCTCGCCTCGTTGGAGTGGCGCGGCGAAGTGCCCTCGGCTCTCACCCACGCCGTCGACGTGCTCGCGCTCACTCCGCTCGGCGCGGCGTGGGCGCTCCCCGGCAGGGAGCTGTCGAGATCGTACGCGGCGCCGCTGGTGGTGGCGGTGGTGACCCTGCTCGCGCAGAGCGCGCTGTGGCTGTGGCTCGTCGACCGGCTGCTGACGACCACCGAGCGGCCGGGGTCGGCCCGGGAGCGTCGTGGCCTCGGCTGGTTCGACCTCACCGGGGGCACGCCCACCGGTGGCATCGCGGCGCGCAGCCTCATCTACTGGCTCCGCGATCCCCGCTACCTCGTCAACGTCGCGATCGTGCCGGTCGCGGCGATCGTGACGATCGTCCCGCTCGTGCTCGTCGGAGTGCCGTTGGCGACGGCGATCCTGCTGCCCGCGCCGCTCATGGCGCTGTTCCTGGGCTGGCTCGCGCACAACGACCTCGCCTACGACTCCACCGCGCTGTGGATGCACATCGCCAGCGCGGTCCGCGGCCGCGCCGATCGCGCCGGGCGGCTCGTTCCGGTCGCAGCCCTCGGCATCCTGATCCTCGCCGTCGCCGTCCCGGTGACGGTGTCGCTGCACGGGCGCTGGGCCATCCTCCCCGCGATGGTCGGCGTGTGCGCGAGCCTGTTCCTCTGCGGGCTCGGCCTGTCATCGGTCGCTTCCGTCGTCGCCCCGTACCCGGTCTCCCGCCCCGGCGACAGTCCCTTCCAGCAGCCGCAGCGCACCGGCGGCGGGCTGTCGCAGGGCGTCGTTCTCGTCGGCGCCGCGCTGCTCAGCCTGCCGACGCTGTGGTGGGGCTGGCTCACGCTCAGCGCCGACGCGGAGTGGGCGTGGACGGCACTGTGGGGCGGCATCGGCATCGGCACGGTGGTCCTGATCGCCGGCATCCTCGGCGGCGGCGCGGTCTTCGACCGCAGCGGCGGACGGCTCATGGAGTTCGCCGAATCGACCTGACCCCGCGTCGACCCGGGGCCTGTGGAAACCCGGCCGCGGACGCGGTGTCCGCCGCTAAACTCGAACACCATGAGCACCCCACTGGATCGCCCCGACGACGGCGGTGTCGCCACCCTGGACCGCGAGCTCGAAGAGCTGCTGCGCGAGGAGAACATCGAGCCGGGCGACCACGAGCGCTTCTCGCACTACGTCAAGAAGGACAAGATCCTCGAGTCCGCCCTGACCGGAAAGCCCGTCCGCGCGCTGTGCGGCAAGAAGTGGACCCCGGGGCGCGACCCCGAGAAGTTCCCGATCTGCCCCACGTGCAAGGAGATCTACGAGTCGATGATCTGACCCGTCAGCCGGCGTCGGTGTAGACCGTCGGCAGCGCGGGGTCGGAGCGGCTCAGCGCGAGCGCGCGCACCGGAAGCTCCTCGCGCACCCGCGCGTGGTGCGCACGGGCCGCGGCCACTCCGGCGGCGCCTTCATACCCGGCATCCGTCTCGCCCTGCTCGACCAGGGTGACCAGCAGCGGCCGCGCGTCGGGATGCCGGCTCGCCGGCGACAGCTCCTCGAACCCGTCCGAGACGACGATGAGCTCGCTCGTCGCGGTCCCCTCATCGAGCGTGCGGAAGGCGGCCTTGCGTCCGCCCTTGGACCCCTTGTCCGTCGACTTCTTCGCCACCGCGACCCAGCCGCCGCCCGCGTCCTGGCGCGCGACGAGCTTGTAGACCATCCCCGCCGTCGGCGCGCCCGACCCGGTGACGACCGACGTGCCCACGCCGTAGGAGTCGACGGGTGAGGCGGCCAGAGCCGCGATCGCGAACTCGTCGAGGTCGCTGGTGACCGTGATCTTCGTCGCCGTGGCGCCCAGCTCGTCCAGCTGAGCGCGCACCGCCGCCGCAACGGTCGGCAGATCTCCGGAATCGATGCGGACGCCCCCGAGCGAGGCCCCCGCCACGCGAACGGCCGTCGCGACGCCCTCCCGGATGTCGTACGTGTCGATGAGCAGCGTCGTCTCGGTGCCGAGCGCGTCGACCTGGCTGCGGAACGCCTGCTCCTCCGTGTCGTGCAGGAGGGTCCAGGCGTGCGCGGCGGTCCCCATCGTCGGGATGCCCCAGGCGCGCCCGGCCTCCAGGTTGCTCGTGGCGTCGAAGCCGGCGATGTAGGCCGCGCGCGCCGCGGCGACGGCGGACTGCTCGGCGGCGCGGCGCGACCCCATCTCGGCGAGCGGCCGGTCGCCGGCGGCGATGCTCATGCGCGCGGCGGCGTTCGCGACCGCGGAGTCGTGGTTCAGGATGCTGAGGGCGAGCGTCTCCAGCACGACGGCTTCGGCGAAGGTCCCCTCCACGATGAGGATCGGCGAGCCGGGGAAGTACAGCTCGCCCTCGCGGTAGCCACGGATCGTTCCGGTGAAGCGGTAGCCGGCGAGGAAGTCGAGCGTGTCGCGGCTGACCACGCGGTTGTCACTGAGGTAGCGCAGCTCGTCGTCGCCGAACCGGAAGTCGCGCAGCTGCTGCAGCAGGCGCCCCGTGCCGGCGACGACCCCGAAACGGCGCGCACCCGGCAGGCGCCGGCCGAAGAGCTCGAAGACGCAGCGGCGGGATGCCGTGCCGTCGCGCAGGGCCGCGTCGATCATGGTCAGTTCGTAGCGGTCGGTGAGCAGCGCTGTGGACATGACGTCACCCTACCCAGCGGCGGGTAGGCTGGACGACCGTGGATGACGCGCCGATCGGGATCTTCGACTCCGGCGTCGGTGGACTCACGGTGGCTCGCGCCGTCTCGCAACTGCTGCCGCGGGAATCCGTCCTCTACATCGGCGACACGGCGCACTCGCCCTACGGCCCGAAGCCGATCGCGGATGTGCGCCGGTACAGCCTCGAGGTGCTCGACACCCTCGTCGACCAGGGTGTCAAGATACTCGTGATCGCCTGCAACACGGCATCCGCCGCCATGCTCCGCGACGCGCGGGAACGGTACGACGTGCCGGTCGTCGAGGTCATCGGTCCGGCGGTGCGCACCGCGATCTCGATGACCCGCAACCGCCGCGTCGGCGTCATCGGCACCGTCGGCACGATCGGATCGGGCGTCTACCAGGACATGCTCGGCGTCAACGAAGACCTCGCGGTGTTCGCGCAGGCGTGTCCGCGTTTCGTGGAGTTCGTCGAGGAGGGCATCACGGGTTCGCCCGAGGTGCTCGCGGCGTGCGAGGAGTACCTCGCGCCGCTGCGGCATGCCGGTGTCGACACGCTCGTGCTCGGATGCACGCACTATCCGTTCCTTGAGGGGGCGATCAGCTACGTCATGGGCGAAGGCGTGTCCCTCGTCTCCAGCGACACCGAGACTGCCAAAGACGTCTATCGCCAGCTGGTGTCCCGCGACCTCCTCGCGGGGCCCGATGCCGTGCCGACCCATGTCTACGAAGCCACCGGCGACTCCGCCGACCACTTCCTGAACCTCGCCGATCGGCTGATGGGGCGCGGCGTCTCCGCCGTGCGCCTCGTCCAGACCGGTGCCATCGACCTCCCGAAGGGGGACCTGCTGTGACCGACTCCACCACCACCCGCGCCGACGGCCGCACCGTCGACCAGCTCCGCCCCGTGACGATCGAGCGGGGGTGGAGCGCGCACGCCGAAGGGTCCGCCCTCATCTCGTTCGGCGGCACCAAGGTGCTGTGCACCGCGTCGTTCACCGGGGGCGTGCCGCGCTGGCTCACCGGAAAGGGCAAGGGCTGGGTGACGGCCGAGTACGCGATGCTGCCCCGCGCCACGAACTCCCGCAACGACCGCGAGTCGGTGCGGGGCAAGATCGGCGGGCGCACGCACGAGATCTCCCGCCTCATCGGGCGGGCGCTGCGTGCGGTCGTGGACACGAAGGCCCTCGGCGAGAACACGATCGTGATCGACTGCGACGTGCTGCAGGCTGACGGCGGCACCCGCACCGCCGCGATCACCGGCGCCTACGTCGCCCTCGCGGATGCGATCGAGTGGGGCCGGGCGAAGGGCCTGGTGGGCAAGAACGCGAAGGTGCTCCTCGACTCCGTCGCTGCGGTCTCGGTCGGCATCATCGACGGTGAGCCGATGCTCGACCTGGCCTACGTCGAGGATGTGCGCGCCGAGACCGACATGAACCTCGTCGTCACCGGCCGCGGCCTGTTCGTCGAGGTGCAGGGCACCGCCGAGGGCGCCCCGTTCGACAAGCGCGAGCTCGACGCCCTGCTGGAGCTCGGCGTCGCCGGCTGCGCCGACCTGCGCGACGCGCAGGCCGCGGCCCTCGCGGGCTGACGCGAGCCGGGTGTCGCCAACTCCTTCGAATCGAGCGTGATGAGCCAGAGAATCGTCCTCGCGACGCACAATCCGCACAAAGTGGAGGAGTTCGCCGCGATCGTCGCGGCCGTCCGCCCCGATCTGGAGGTGATCGGCTACGACGGTCCCGAACCGGTGGAGGACGGCGTCACCTTCGCCGAGAACGCCCTGATCAAGGCCCGTGCCGCTGCGGTGCACACCGGGCTCGCCGCTCTCGCCGACGACTCCGGCATCTGCGTCGACGTGCTCGGGGGCGCCCCCGGCGTGTTCTCGGCGTACTGGGCGGGGCACCGCAAAGACCCCGGCGCCAACCTCGACCTGCTGCTGGATCAGCTGTCCGACATCGCCGAGCCGCACCGCGGCGCGCAGTTCGTGTCCACGATCGCGCTGGTCGTGCCGGATGCGGGCGGCGGGGTCGCGGCCGAGCACACCGTCGAAGGCGTGTGGCACGGTCGCCTGGCGACCGCACCCTCGGGGACGGGCGGCTTCGGCTACGACCCGGTGTTCCTCCCCGACGGCGAGGGCGGCCGCAGTGCAGCCGACCTGTCGGCGGCCGAGAAGAATGCCGCGTCGCACCGCGCCCGCGCCTTCGCCGCCCTCGTGCCCCTGCTGGAGCGCCTGCCCGGCTGATGCCGCGCGCGAGGCGGCCGAGCCTGAGAATCACGATCATTCCCGACTGGGGCGATCTCGGCCGTATCGCCTCCGGGTGGCAATAGCCTGCCGTCATGCACGATCACGCACCCGCCGGCATCCGCGACGCCAGCAATCAGCGCCTGCTGACCATCTCGCTGTGCCTGACGGCGGCGATCATGCTCGTGCAGGTCGTCGGGGCCGTGCTCACCGGATCGCTCGCGCTGCTCGCCGACGCCGCGCACATGTTCGCCGACTCGTCGGCGCTCGTGATCGCGCTCGTCGCCTCCGTCGTCGCGGCGCGGCCGGCGGATGACCGCAACACGTACGGCTACCAGCGTGCCGAGGTCTTCGGCGCCCTGATCAACGGGGTCATCCTCATCGCGCTGATGGTCTGGATCGCCGTCGAGGCCGTCCAGCGTCTGCTGTCCCCGGCACAAGCGGAGGTCGCCGCGCCGCTCATGCTCGTCGTGGCCGCGGTCGGCCTCGTCGCCAACGCCGTGTCGATGTACCTGCTGTCGGCGGCGCAGCGACGCAGCATCAACGTTCGCGGCGCGTACCTCGAGGTGCTCGGCGACCTCATCGGCTCGGCGGTGGTCATCGTCGCCGCGGTGATCATCTGGGCGACCGGATGGATGCCGGCGGATGCCGTGGCCTCGCTCATCATCGCCGCGATGATCCTGCCCCGTGCCATCGGTTTGCTTCGCGAGGTGTTCTCGGTGCTGGGGGAGCGGGCTCCCACCGGGACCGAGGTCGGCGCGATCCGCGACCACATCCTGCGCGAGCCCGGCGTCGTAGACGTGCACGATGTGCACGTGTGGCAGCTCACCCGCGGGGCGCCCGTCTTCACCGCGCACGTGGTGGTCGAACCTGCCGTCTTCGCCGACGGGTCGGGCGCCCTGCTGTCGCGGCTGCAGGGGTGCCTCTCCGAGCACTTCGATGTGGAGCACTCGACGTTCCAGATGGAACCGGCGGGCCACCGCGAGCACGACGCGCACACCTGACGCCGGGCCGCGTCGGCTGTGCCGGTGCGGGAGCGGCTCGCGCGCGCGTGGCGTCGTCGCCCCGTCGCCATCGCGTGGGCGGTATCTCTCGTGGCCGTCGCCGTGGTGGTCGCGGGTGCCACCTACGGCGTCGCCGCGATCCGGCCGATCTCGCCCGCCACGGGCGCCCCCCAGATCGCGACGTTCGGCGCCGGGGACGAGAGCGACGCGCCTTGGGTCGATCGGTGGTGGGGTGGAGACGGTTCGGCGACGGCATACGACTTCCACGGACTCACCGTCATCCAGTCGCCCGTCGGCGTGTTCACCGACGGCACCGATTGCCTGAGCGTGGTGCCGACCAGCGCGGTCAGCGAGGACGGCACGAGCGTCGAGGGTCAGATGTACTACGGCTGCGCGGCGGGGGTCTTTCCCGCGGTCGCGCAGTTCACGATCTCGGAGACCTCGCCCGACGAGCTGCAGGAGGCCTTCGGCCTCGGTACTTCGCTGCAGTTCGTGCTGGCGCCCGAAGGGGTCGGGGTCTTCGCCGATCCGCCGAGACCGACACCCTCGGCGTCGACACCCACCGTCGCGGGGTGAGCGCTCAGCCCTCGCGGCGCACGGCCTCCGGGGCGATGTCGGCACGCAACCCGCGCCACCGCGCGTGGCGCAGCGTGCCGCCGGGGGTGAACTGAGCGAACTCGACCTCGGCCACGCGTTGCGGCGACACCCACAGGGCGTCCGACGCGTCAGCGGCGGGAACGCCCGTGAACGGGTTCTCGTCGGTGCGCAGCGGCAGCAGGATGTCGGCCAGTCGCGCGAGCTCCCGCTCGCTGAAGCCCGACCCGACGCGCCCGACGTAGCGCAGCCCGTCCGCCTCGGGGATGCCGACGAGCAGCGAACCGATGGCGCCGGTGCGACCGCCCTTGCCCGGGCGGATGCCGCCGATCACGACGTCCTGCGTCTGCGTCAGCTTGACCTTCAACCACTCCTCGCTGCGGGCGCCGCGGCGATAGGGCGCGTCGGGGTGTTTGACGACGATGCCCTCCAGGTGCAGCTCTCGCGCGGTCTGCAGGGCGGCGTCCACGTCGGCCGCGACCGGCGGCAGCACGATCGCCGGAATGGCTCCGGCGGCGATCGTCTCCAGGATGCCGCGGCGCTCGCGCAGCGGCAGGGCGGCGACGTCGGTGTCGGCGGCGCGCAGCACGTCGAACAGGATGTAGGTCACCGGCACCCGGCGGGACTCCCGCTCGATCTCGCGGGGTGTCGTGAGGTGCATGCGTGACTGCAGCCGGGAGAAGCTCGGGCGGCCCGCGGCATCCATCGCCACGATCTCGCCGTCGATCACGGCCGGCGCGGCGCCGAGCCCCGCGTCCACGGCGGTCAGCTCGGGATACCGCGGGGTGATGTCGGTGCCGCTGCGGGCCCGCAGGTGCAGCCGATGACCGTCCCACGTGCCGATCGCCCGGATGCCGTCCCACTTGAACTCCACCCAGGCGTCGCGGTGGCGTGCGGCGGTGGCGCGCGCCCGTGCCGGGGTGGCGTTCACCGCGAGCATCGGCGCGTCACCCTGCGGCGTGGCGCCCTGCGGCGTGGCCGGCGCTGTGGCGGCC
>JAEYAG010000020.1 GCA_023451265.1 Actinomycetes bacterium
GCCTCGGCGAAGTAGTCGAGCACGCGCGCCTGGTTGACGATGAGGTGCGGGAATTCGCTGATGTCGTACGCGTAGTCGGCCGTGCGCGAGCGCCGCACGATGTTCTCAGGATGCTCCGGGTCGGGCCCCCAGAAGTTCATCCAGCCGATGTTGTACGCCTCCGCGACGATCCGCTCCGCGAACCCGAAGGCCTGGAACGTCTCGACGCTGCGCGGCTGGATGCCGTCGGCCTGACCGAGCACGAGGCGCCCGTCGCGCTTCTCGATGAGCCGCGTCGTGACGTCGGGGTACTGCGACAGCTGCGCCGCCAGCAGCATCCCGGCCGGTCCCGACCCGACGATGAGCACGTCGACCTCGTCGGGCAGGTCCGTCGGCCGGTCGATCCCGGTGCCGGCGGCCGGCTGGATGCGCGGGTCTGCGGACACGTAGCCGTGGTGGTGGAACTGCATCGTCGTCGACTCCTTCGCGGTGACCGGCTCAGGCCTGGGCCATGCCCCGGATCGGGCTCACCGACTGCTCGGCCTCGTGGTCGAGGCCGAGGGGGATGCCGGTGCGGTCGCGCAGCAGCGGCGTCGCGATGAGGCCGAGGCTCGTCATGCCGGCGAGGTACCACGTCACCGACATGGTGGTGCCGGTGGCCTGCACGAGTGCCGTCGCGATCGTGGGGGCGAACGCGCCGCCGAGGATCGCGCCGATGGCGTACGAGATCGAGACGCCCGAGAAGCGGATGGATGCCGGGAACAGCTCCGCGTACAGGGCGGCCTGCGGGCCGTACGTGAACCCGAGTCCGATCGTGAGGATCGCAAGACCCAGGAACAGCAGCCCGATGTCGCCGGTGTTCACGAGCGGGAAGAGGGTGAAGACACCGATCAGCTGAAGGATCCAGCCGACGATGTAGGTCGTGCGGCGGCCGATCCGGTCGGAGATGAAACCGGCGGCGAGCGTCGACAGCAGCCACGTGACGGCGGAGCCGGTCACCGCCCACAGCACCGGACCGCGCTCCAGCGCGAGCGGTCCCTCGGGGTTCGTCGCGTAGCCCTGGATGTAGCCGCCGGTGGTCATGTAGCCGACGGCGTTGTTGCCGGCGAACACGAGCGCGGCGATGACGACGAGCAGCGCGTGGCGGCGGAACAGCTGCACGATCGGCATCTTCGTCTCCTCCTTGCGCTCGGCCAGCTCGGCGAAGACGGGGCTCTCCTCGACGCGGCGGCGCACGTAGTAGCCGACGAGGATGAGCACGACCGACAGCAGGAACGGGATGCGCCAGCCCCACGTGAGGAACTGGTCGCCGGGCGCGACGAGCGTCATGAGCGCCATGACGCCGGAAGCGAGGAGCAGGCCCAGCGGCACGCCGATCTGCGGCGATGCGCCGAACGCGCCGCGCCGCGGCCGGGGCGCGTGCTCAACGGCCATGAGCACCGCGCCGCCCCACTCGCCGCCTGCGGAGATGCCCTGCACGATGCGCAGCAGCACGAGCAGGATGGGCGCGGCGACACCGATGGCGCCGTAGGTGGGCAGCACACCGATGAGGGCGGTCGCGACGCCCATCATGATGAGCGTCCACATGAGGACGGGCTTGCGGCCGTACTTGTCGCCGAGGTGGCCGGCGAGGAACGCGCCCAGCGGGCGGAACAGGAAGCTGATGCCGACGGTCGCGAAGGCGACGAGGGCGCTGTTGGTGCCGAGCGGCGCGAAGAACAGCTGACCGAAGACGAGGCCGACGGCCGTGGCGTAGATGAAGAAGTCGTACCACTCGACGGTCGTTCCGACGACGGTGGCGAAGACCACGCGGCGGCGATCGGTGTGGCTGGCGATCGTTCCGGTCGGGGTGAACCCGCCGGCGGGGACGGAAGGTGTGCTCATGTCATGACTCCAGTGTCAGTTGGCGACGACGGCTTCGTCGGGTGCGGTCGGGCGAGATCGAAAGATCACTTGCCCGCCTCACGATGATCATATACGATTTCAGATACGACGCAAGAGCGAGGGAGCTCATGACCACCGACACCACGCAGCCGACCGAGACGGATGCCCGCTTCGCGGGGCTGCCCGCCCGCCCCGGCAAGATCGTCGCCGTGCACCTGAGTTACGAATCGCGCGCCGCACAGCGCGGACGCCGGCCGGCATTCCCGTCCTATTTCTTGAAGGCATCGAGTTCGGTCGCCGCCTCCGGTGGTACGGTCGAGCGGCCCGCGGGGACGGAGCTGTTGGCCTTCGAGGGTGAGATCGCGCTGGTCATCGGCGCACCGGCCCGCCGCGTGCCGGTCGAGACCGCGTGGGGCCACGTCGCGTGGGTCACCGCCGCCAACGATCTGGGCCTGTACGACCTCCGCGCGAACGACAAGGGCTCGAACGTCCGCTCCAAGAGCGGCGACGGCTTCACCCCGATCGGACCGGACCTCATCGACGCGCACACCGTCGACCCGACCGCCCTGCGCGTGCGCGCCTGGGTGAACGGAGACCTGCGCCAGGACGACACCACGGCCGGACTGATCTTCCCGCTCGCGCAGTTCGTCGCCGATCTGTCGCAGCACGTCACGCTCGAGACCGGCGACGTGATCCTCACCGGCACGCCCGCCGGCTCGTCGGTGATCGTCCCCGGCGACGTCGTCGAGGTCGAGGTCGACGCCCCCGCGACCGGCGCGACCAGCGGGCGGCTCGTCACGACTGTCGTCGACGGCCCCGATCTCCCCTTCGACGCCGCGATCGGGTCGCTCCCGTCCGTCGACGACACGCAGCGCGAAGAGGCGTGGGGCTCCCGCGAGGCGGCGGGGCTGCCGCCGGCATCCGCGTCGCCCCTCTCCCCCTCGCTCCGAGACAAGCTCGAGCGCGTCCCCGTCGCGGGGCTCTCGCAGCAGCTGCGCAAGCGGGGCCTCGACAACGTCACGATCGACGGCGTCCGCCCGCTGCACCCGGAACAGAAGCTCGTCGGCACCGCGAAGACCCTGCGCTTCGTGCCCGGCCGCGAAGACCTGTTCGCGAGCCACGGCGGCGGCTACAACGCGCAGAAGCGCGCGTTCGACGCCGTCCGTGAGGGTGAGGTCATCGTGATCGAGGCCCGCGGCGAGGCCGGGTCGGGCACGCTCGGCGACATCCTCGCGATCCGCGCGCACGCACAGCGCGCCGCCGGGATCGTGACCGACGGCGGCGTGCGCGACCTCGACGCGGTCAGCGCCGTCGGCATCCCCGTCTACACCGTCGGCGCCCACCCCGCCGTCCTCGGTCGCAAGCACGTCCCGTGGGATCACGACATCACGATCGCGTGCGGCGGCACGACGGTGCAGCCGGGCGACATCATCGTCGGCGACGCCGACGGGGTCATCGTCATCCCGCCGGAGATCGCCGAGGAGGTCGCCGACGCGGCGCTCGCGCAGGAGGAAGAGGATGCCTGGATCGCCGACCGCGTCGCCGAGGGCCACCCCGTCGACGGCCTCTTCCCGATGAACGCCGACTGGCGTGCCCGGTATGAGGCCGACCACACCCCGATTGGTGAGCCTGTCGAACCACAGGGACCGACATCATGACCACCGTCGAGACCGGCAGCAAGTCGCAAGACGCCTACGACTGGATCCGCGAGCGGATCACCCGCCACGAGTACGGCCCCGGGTACCGCCTCGTGCTGGCGAGCATCGCCGCCGAGCTCGACATGAGCGTCGTGCCGGTGCGCGAGGCCATCCGCCGGCTCGAGGCCGAACACCTGGTCACCTTCGAGAAGAACGTCGGCGCGCGCGTCTCGGTCGTCGACGAAGACCAGTACGTCTACACGATGCAGACCCTCAGCCTCGTCGAGGGCTACGCCACGCGCCTGGCCGCGCCGCACCTCACCGCCGAGGATCTGGCCACGGCATCCGAGATCAACGCGCGCATGCACCGCCTGCTCGATCACTTCGACGCGCACGTCTACACGCAGCTGAATCAGCAGTTCCACGCCGTGCTGTTCGCCGCGTGCCCCAACCCGCACGTCCTCGATCTCGTCGACCGCGGCTGGTCGCGCCTGGCGGGCCTGCGCGACACCTCGTTCGCGCTGATCCCGAGCCGGCCTCGGCACTCCGTCGAAGAGCACGATCGCATCCTCGAGCTCATCCGCACCAGCGCCGACCCCGACGAACTCGAGCTGTTCACCCGCAACCACCGCCTGCGCACGCTCGACGCGTTCCTGCAGGCGCGCCACACGCACTGACCCTGTCGAAGGAGACACCCATGACCGACGCCCCCGCCCTCGACCGGCGCCACGTCCCCGCGGACCTGCCCGACCGCATCCGCCACTACATCGACGGGCAGTTCGTCGATTCGCAGGACGGCGACACCTTCGACGTGCTCGAGCCCGTCTCGAACGAGGTGTACGTGCAGGCCGCCGCCGGCAAGAAGGCCGATATCGACCTGGCCGTGGCCGCCGCCCGTCGCGCGTTCGTCGACGGCCCGTGGCCGCGGATGCTGCCCCGCGAGCGCTCGCGGGTGCTGCACCGCATCGCCGACATCGTCGAGTCGCGCGACGCCCGGCTCGCCGAGCTGGAGTCGTTCGACTCGGGGCTGCCGATCACGCAGGCGCTCGGGCAGGCCCGCCGCGCGGCGGAGAACTTCCGCTTCTTCGCCGACCTGATCGTCGCGCAGGCCGACGACACCTTCAAGGTGCCGGGCCGGCAGATCAACTACGTCAACCGCAAGCCGATCGGCGTCGCCGGGCTCATCACCCCGTGGAACACGCCCTTCATGCTCGAGTCATGGAAGCTCGGCCCCGCCCTCGCGACCGGCAACACGGTCGTCCTCAAGCCCGCCGAGTTCACGCCGCTGTCGGCATCGCTCTGGGCCGGCATCTTCGAGGAGGCAGGTCTCCCGCAGGGCGTCTTCAACCTTGTGAACGGCCTGGGCGAGGATGCCGGTGACGCGCTCGTCAAGCATCCCGACGTTCCCCTCATCTCGTTCACCGGCGAGAGCCGCACCGGCCAGATCATCTTCGGCAACGCGGCGCCGTTCCTGAAGGGCCTGTCGATGGAGCTCGGCGGCAAGAGCCCCGCCGTCGTCTTCGCGGACGCCGACCTCGACGCCGCGATCGACGCGACCATCTTCGGCGTCTTCTCGCTCAACGGCGAGCGCTGCACCGCCGGCTCGCGGATTCTCGTGCAGCGCGAGGTCTACGACGAGTTCGTCGAGCGCTACGCCGCCCAGGCGCAGCGCGTGAAGGTCGGCTTCCCGCACGATCCCGCGACCGAGGTCGGCGCCCTGGTGCACCCGGAGCACTTCGCGAAGGTCATGAGCTACGTCGAGATCGGCAAGGGCGAGGGCCGTCTCGTCGCGGGCGGCGGTCAGCCGGAAGGCTTCGCGTTCGGCAACTTCGTCGCCCCGACGGTCTTCGCCGACGTCTCCCCCGACGCCCGCATCTTCCAGGAGGAGATCTTCGGGCCGGTCGTGGCGATCACGCCGTTCGACACGGACGAGGAGGCCCTCGCGCTGGCAAACAACACGAAGTACGGGCTCGCGGCGTACGTCTGGACCAACGACCTCAAGCGCGCCCACAACTTCGCGCAGAACGTCGAGGCCGGCATGGTGTGGCTGAACTCCAACAACGTGCGCGACCTCCGCACCCCGTTCGGCGGCGTCAAGGCCTCCGGACTCGGACACGAGGGCGGCTACCGCTCGATCGACTTCTACACCGACCAGCAGGCCGTGCACATCACGCTCGGCAAGGTCCACAACCCCACCTTCGGCAAGAACTGACCCAACCCCATGACGGTCGCAGCGCTCCTCGCCCCAGCGACCGGTGGTACACGAAAGCAAGGACGCTGACATGACCAACCGCGATGACATGACCCTGACCTCGTCGGGTTACTACGTGAGCGCCGAGGCGCCGATCCACTCCGACAACCCGGTCGCGACACCCGCGGCATCCCCGCCCGACATCCTGCGCTGCGCGTACATGGAGCTCGTGGTGACCGACCTCACGGCATCCCGTTGGTTCTACGTCGACGTGCTCGGCCTGTACGTCACCGAAGAGGACGACGAGGCGATCTACCTCCGCTCGACGGAGGAGTTCATCCACCACAACCTCGTGCTGCGCAAGGGACCGATCGCGGCCGTCGCGGCGTTCAGCTACCGCGTGCGATCGGCGGAGGACCTCGACAAGGCTGTTGCGTTCTACACCGAGCTCGGATGCCGCGTGGAGCGCCGCCGGGAGGGCTTCGTGAAGGGCATCGGCGACTCGGTCCGCGTCGAGGACCCACTCGGCTTCCCGTACGAGTTCTTCTACGAGACGACGCACGTCGAGCGGCTGAGCTGGCGCTACGACCTGCACACGCCCGGCGAACTCGTGCGTCTCGACCACTTCAACCAGGTCACCCCCGACGTGCCGCGCGCCGTGCGCCACTACCAGGACCTCGGTTTCCGCGTGACGGAGGACATCCAGGACGAGGCGGGCACCGTGTACGCCGCGTGGATGCGCCGCAAGCCCACCGTGCACGACACCGCCGCGACCGGCGGCGACGGCCCGCGCATGCACCACGTCGCCTTCGCGACGCACGAGAAGCACAACATCCTCGCGATCTGCGACAAGCTCGGGGCTCTCCGCCGCTCGGACGCGATCGAGCGCGGCCCCGGCCGCCACGGGGTCAGCAACGCGTTCTACCTGTACCTGCGCGACCCCGACGGGCACCGCGTGGAGATCTACACGCAGGACTACTACACCGGCGATCCCGACAACCCCGTCGTCACGTGGGACGTGCACGACAACCAGCGCCGCGACTGGTGGGGGAACCCCGTGGTCCCGTCGTGGTACACGGATGCCTCGCTCGTGCTCGACCTGGACGGCAACCCGCAGCCGGTCGTCGCGCGCACCGACGACAGCGAGATGGCGGTCACGATCGGCGCCGACGGCTTCAGCTACACCCGCCCCGGCGAGGACTCGATGCCCGACTACAAGAAGGGCGAGTACAAGCTGGGGCACCAGCTCTGATGCTGACCCCCGACCAGATCGCGCAGATCGCCGGCGAGCTCGCCGAGGCCGACCGCACGCACAGTGTGATCCCGCGGATCACGGCGCGCTACCCGGATGCCACGGTCGAAGACGCGTACGCGATCCAGGCGATCTGGCGCGACCGCATGGTCGCGGCGGGCCGGCGTCTCGTCGGACGCAAGATCGGCCTGACCTCGAAGGCGATGCAGCAGGCGACGGGCATCACCGAGCCCGACTACGGCGTCATGTTCGACGACACCGTGTACCGCTCGGGCGACACGATCGAGGCGGCGCAGTTCTCGAACGTGCGCATCGAGGTCGAGCTCGCGTTCGTCCTGAAGACGCCGCTCGAGGGCCCGGACTGCACGCTCGACGACGCCCTCGCCGCGATCGACTACGCCGTGCCCGCGCTCGAGGTGCTCAACTCCCACATCGACCTGGAGGGCCGCACGATCGTCGACACGATCAGCGACAACGCCGCCTACGGCGCGATGGTCCTCGGCGACGAGCGCCGCCGGCCCGACGAGATCGACCTGCGGTGGGTGCCGGGGGTGCTCAGCCGCAACGGCGAAATCGAGGAGACCGGCGTCGCGATGGGCGTGCTCGGGCATCCGGCGACGGGCGTCGCGTGGCTGGCCAACAAGTTCGCCCAGCACGGTGCCAGACTCGAGGCGGGCGAGATCATCCTCGCCGGGTCGTTCACGCGGCCGATGTGGGTCTCCGCTGGCGATGAGGTGCGCGCGGACTTCGGCCCGATGGGAGTCATCACATGCCGTTTCGTCTGAGTCCGACGTTCCGCGACCGCCTGGCCGCGGCATCCCGCCCCCTCGCCGGAGGCTGGGTGTGCTCGGCGTCACCCCTCGTCGCGGAGATCATGGCCGGGTCGGGTCTCGACTGGGTGCTCATCGACATGGAGCACGGCCCGAACACCCTCGACACGGTGGTCGCACAGCTGCAGGCCGTCGCCGGGACGACCGCGACCCCGGTCGTGCGGGTGCCGATCGGCGACGTCGTGACGATCAAGCAGGTGCTCGACCTCGGGGCGCAGAACCTCCTCGTGCCGATGGTCGGCTCCGCCGCCGAGGCCCGCGCCGTCGCCGAGGCGGTGCGCTACCCGCCGCGCGGGCGCCGCGGGGTGGGGTCGGCGCTCGCGCGCTCGGCCCGCTGGAACCGCGTCGACGACTACTTGCAGAACGCGGATGCCTACGTGTCGGTCTTCGTGCAGGTCGAGACGATCGAGGGCGTCGAGGCGGCGGCAGAGATCGCGGCGATCGACGGCATCGACGGCGTGTTCGTCGGGCCGAGCGACCTCGCGGCATCCATGGGACTGCTCGGTCAGCAGACGCATCCCGACGTGACGGATGCCGTAGCGCGCGCTTTCGCGGCCGTCATCGCCGCGGGCAAGCCCGTCGGCGTGAACGCGTTCGACCCGACCGTCGCGCAGGCCTACCTCGATGCCGGCGCGTCGTTCGTCCTGGTCGGCGCCGACGTGGCGCTGCTCGCCCGCGGCTCGGAAGCCCTCGCCGCCCGCTGGATCCCGACCGCCGACGACACCCTCCGCGCCGGCTACTGAGCCGGCGCCCGATGTCAACCGTCACGACGCTGAAACCTGCGCGTGGGACGCTGGGGGGATGCAGCGCACCGTCACCAGCCGTATCGTCCTCGACGTCACGGAGCGGGCCGACCTCGTGTTCGCCATCGCCGTCTCCTCCGCGTACGCCCCGGCATCCGAGACCCTGACCGCGACCCTCGACGGCGCACCCGTCGCGATCCGCGAGCTCGCCGACGCGCACGGCACGCGCCTGCACCGCCTCGGCGCGCAACCCGGCCGGCTCACGGTCGACTACGCCGCGACCCTCGCCGGACCCGCCGCCACGCTGGAGACCGACGAGACGGAGTTGCTCGTCTACGGCCGCCCCAGCCGCTACGCCGAGTCCGATGCGCTCGCCCCGACCGCCGCGGCCGAGTTCGACGGCATCGACGACCCCGTCGCGATGCTCGCCGCCGTCTCGTCCTGGGTGGGCACGCACCTGTCGTACGTCAGCGGCTCGAGCCTGCCCACCGACGGCGCGACCCGCACGCTGCTGAACCGCCAGGGCGTCTGCCGCGACTACAGCCACCTGTGCGTCGCGCTGCTGCGCGCCCGCGGCATCCCCGCCCGGCTCGTCGCCGTCTACGCGCCGGGCCTTGACCCGATGGACTTCCACGCCGTCGCCGAAGCGTGGATCGACGGGGCCTGGCGGGTCGTCGACGCCACGACCCTCGCGCCGAGGCAGAGCCTCGTCCGCATCGCGACGGGGCGGGATGCCGCGGACACCGCCTTCCTCAACGTCCTGAGCGGCCGCGCTGACCTCGTCGAGATCGAGGTCACCGCGACCGTGGACGCGCTTCCTGCCGACGACGTGCGAGACCTCGTCTCGATCGGGTGACGTGCGCGGACGGCCGTGCCATTCTGATGACATGAAGACCTGGATCGTGCGCTTCGCGTCGCTGTACGTGTTCAACATCGTCGTGCTGCTCGTGATCGGGCTGCTCACCCCCGCGCACGTCGGCTGGGCGGTCATCTGGGCGGCGCTCATCATGACCCTCGCCGAGCTGTTCGTCCGACCGCTCGTCACGAAGGCCTTCACGTCGGCCGCGGCGCGGTCGGCCGGCGAGCGCACCCGGACCGGCGAAGGCGTCGTGCAGGGCGTCATCGTGCTCATCGTCGCCGCGATCGTGTGGCTCATCACGGTGCTGCTGTCAGGCGTCGACCTCGGGGGCAGCTGGTTCTGGGCCGTCGTGCTGCCGCCGGTGATCATCACGATCGGCTGGTTCATCTACGCCCGCGTCTCGGGCCGCCTCGAGAAGACCGCGGGCGACCTCTACGACCGGGCCGATGCCAGCCTGAGCGGGAGATCCGGGGCGGATGCCGCGGCCACGAGCCCTGCCGCCGCTGCCGGCCGCCAGGAGCTGAACGACGGGCTGACGCCGGAGCAGCGCAAGATGCTCGACGACCTCGGCAAGAGCTGACCCGACGTCGTCTGTGAAGACCTCGTAACAAAGCGACGCCCGAGGCCCGCGCTGCGGGGCGTTCGCGCGAGGATGGGAAAGCCGGCTCGTCCACAGCATCCGACGCGCCGCGTGCACCCACACCCGGAGGTCCCCCCATGACGCGTCCTGCCCTGCGCACCGCCCTCGCCGCCACCGCGGCCGCCCTCGCCCTGCTCGTGACCGGCTGCGCCTCCGGCGGTGCGGCACCCGCGGCATCCGGCAGCGACGCGCCCGCCGTCACCGACGCCGGCTACGTGACCCCCGGCAAGCTCACGATCGCGACCGGTGAGACGGCCTACGAGCCGTACGTCATCGACGACGACCCCGCCTCCGGCAAGGGGTTCGAGGCGGCCGTCGCCTATGCCGTGGCCGCCGAGCTCGGCTTCGACGAGGCGGATGTCGTGTGGGTGCGCACGAGCTTCGAGTCGGCGATCGCGCCGGGCCCGAAGAACTTCGACTTCAACATCCAGCAATACACGATCACCGACGACCGCAAGCAGGCCGTCGACTTCTCCTCGCCCTACTACGAGGCGAGCCAGGCCGTCGTCGCCCTCAAGGGCAGCAAGGCCGACGGCGTCACCGACATCGCGGGCCTGAAGCCCCTGCTGCTGGGCGCGATGACCGGGTCGACGAGCGCGACGACGCTCGAGAAGGCCATCGCGCCGACGACCGCGCCGCGGCTGTACGCCTCGAACGAGGACGCGCGCGCGGCGCTGGAGGCCGGCCAGATCGACGCCATGGTGCTCGACACGCCCACCGCCTACGTGGCCGCGAACTTCTACATCGAGAACTCGCTGGTGGTCGGGCAGCTCCCCGCGGCCGGCGTGCCCGACCAGTGGGGCCTGCTGCTCGCGAAGGACTCGCCGCTGACGACCGAGGTGACCGCCGCCGTCGACACGCTCCGCGAAAACGGCACCCTCGAGAAGCTCCAGTCCGAGTGGCTCGGCGTCTTCACGGACGGCATCCCGCAGCTGCAGTGACCGACTCGGGTAGCGTCGTCGGCGTGACCGGCCACACGCCCAGCGCGCTCGAGCTCGATCGCCGCGCGTTCCGGCGCGGTCGAGAGCGCCGCTCGGTGCTGATGGCGGTGGCCTCGACGCTCGTGTTCGCCGCGATCGTGTGGGTCACCGTCATCAACACGCCCGGCTGGACGAAGGTGCAGGAGACGTTCTTCGACCCGGCGACGGCGTGGGAGGCGCTGCCGAAGGTGTGGGACGGGTTCCTGCTCAACCTGACGGTGCTCGGGATCTCGGTGTTCACGGTGGCGATCGTCGCCCTGCTCGTCGCGGTGCTGCGGACGCTGCGCGGCCCGGTCTTCTTCCCCGTGCGGGTGCTCGCCGCCGCCTACACCGACCTGTTCCGCGGATTCCCGTTCATCATCGTCCTGTACCTCATCGGCTACGGCGTGCCCACCATCCTGAACCAGCGCGTCGATGTCGTGCTGCTCGGGGTCATCGCGGTGACGCTCACCTACTCGTCGTATGTCGCGGAGGTCATCCGCGCCGGGATCGAGGCCGTGCACCCCTCCCAACGCCTTGCCGCCCGCGCGCTGGGACTCGGCTACGCGCAGACGCTCCGGCGCGTCGTGCTGCCGCAGGCCCTCCGCAAGATGACGCCGCCGCTCATGAACGACTTCATCTCGATGCAGAAGGATGTGGGGCTCATCTCGATCCTCGGAGTGTTCGACGCGCTCGCGGCCGCCCGCTCGGCGACCGCCCTGAGCTACAACTTCACGCCGTACGTCGTCGCCGGCATCCTATTCGTCCTCCTCGCGATCCCGACGATCCGACTGGCCGACTGGTACACCGCCCGGCTGCGCGAGCGCGAGCAGTCGGGGGCGATCCTGTGAGCGGGCAGGGCGCGGCGCCGGTGCTGCGGGCCGACGGCGTCTGGAAGGCCTTCGGCGACCGCGAGGTGCTGCGCGGCGTGTCGGTGTCGCTCGAGCGGCATCAGGTCGTGGCGCTGATCGGAGCATCCGGCTCGGGAAAGTCGACCCTGCTGCGCTGCCTCGGCCTGCTCGAGCCGATCGACGACGGGCAGATCTTCCTCGGCGACGAAGACATCTCCGACCCGCGTGTGGACGGCAACCGTGTGCGCGCCCGGCTGGGTGCGGTGTTCCAGAGCTACAACCTCTTCCCGCACCTGTCAGTCCTCGACAACGTCACGCTCGCGTCGCGCGTCGTGCACAAGATGCCCCGGAAGGATGCCGAGGCCCGCGCGCTCGACCTGCTCGCGCGCATCGGGCTCGGCGACTACGCGAAGGCGCACCCCGACCGGCTGTCGGGCGGGCAGCAGCAGCGCGCCGCGATCGTGCGGGCGCTCGCGACCGACCCCGAAGTGCTGCTGCTCGACGAGATCACCTCGGCACTCGACCCCGAACTCGTCGGCGAGGTGCTCGAACTCGTCCGTCAGCTCGCCGACGACGGCCGCACGATCCTGATGGCCACGCACGAGATGGCCTTCGCACGTGACGTCGCCGACCGTGTGGTGTTCCTCGATCAGGGCGTCATCGTCGAGCAGGGCACGCCTGCCGAGGTCTTCGGCGCACCGCGCGAGGCTCGCACCCGCGCCTTCCTCTCCCGCTTCACCGGCTGACACTGCGCAAGTCAACCTGTTGACTCACGGCGAGTCAACTGGTTTACTCATGGCATGGCCGACCGCATCACCGTCACGCTCCACGAACTCGTCGCCGAGCTCGACCTCTACGCCGACGACTACCTGCAGCGCCACCACGGCATCTCGTTCAATCTCTTCGAGACGCTCGCCGTGCTCGTCGAGAAGGCGCCGATCGACATCACGGGTCTCGCTCGCTGCCTGCGCATCACGAAGGCGGCCGTCAGCAAGCGCCTCCCCCGCCTGATCAGCGACGGCTGGATCTCAGCGTCCCCAGCTCAGGGCCGGCAGATCATCCTCGCGCCGTCCGAGCAGACGATCGCGCTCGTCCGCGACGCGGGCAGCGAGCTCGAGGCGCACTTCGCAGCGATGCTCGCCGACCCGCGCGTGACCGCCGGGCCCGGCGCGGTCTCGCCGACGACACTCAACAACCAGCTGTCGGCACTCACCGACATCGTGATCGAGAAGGGCCAACGCGCATGAACACTCGCATCCTCGTCATCATCGGCACACCGCTGCCCGACACCTACAACCACGCGCTCGCCCACGCCTACGCGACCGCCGCGACCGGCGCCGGTGCGGACGTGCGGGTGATCGACCTGGCAACGGATCCGATCCCCGACCACCCGCGCAGTCGCGATCAGCTGCGCGCACCGCGCAGCGACGCCGACCGGGCGCTCGACCGCGACGTCGCCCGGTATCTCGATGACGTGCGGTGGGCAGAGCACATCGCGGTCTTCCATCCGCAGTGGTGGGGAACCGCGCCCGCCGCGCTGAAGGCGTTCATCGACCGTGTGTTCCTCTCGGGAGCGGCATTCCGCTACCGCGAGGGCAGTGCCATCTCCGAGCGGCTGCTCACCGGCCGCACCGGACGCATGGTCATGACGATGGACTCGCCGCGCTGGTGGAACCGCCTCGTCTACCGCGGCGCTGCCGAAGCCGCACTCACCCGCGCGACGTTCCAGTACTGCGGCATCCGCACCCTCGGCATCACGCGGCTGAGCCCGATCCGCCTCGGCGACGAGCGCCGCCGGCGCGACTGGATCGACCAGGTCGCGCGGCTCGGCGCCCGCGACGGGGCCCGGCCGGCGCACACTGCACCGCCGGCATCCACCTCAACCCCCGACACCGCCGCCGTCGTCGCTCGCTGAGCGGGCCCGGCGCTCAGACGGCGAGGCGCTCGGCAGTCTCGACGACGTTCGCGACCAGCAGGGCGCGGGTCATCGGGCCGACGCCGCCGGGGTTCGGCGACAGCCACCCGGCGACCTCTGCGACGGCGGGGGCGACATCGCCGGCGAGCTTCGCCTTGCCCGACTCGGTCGTGCCGACGCGGGTCACACCGACGTCGAGCACGGCGGCACCGGGCTTGATCCACTCGGCCTGCACGAGGTGCGGCTGGCCGACGGCTGCGACGACGATGTCCGCGCGCGACACCTCGGCGGCGAGATCGGGCGTTCGGGAGTGGGTCAGGGTGACCGTGGCATCGATACCCTTGCGGGTCAGCAGCAGCCCGAGCGGACGGCCCACTGTGATGCCGCGCCCGATCACGGTCACGTGCTTGCCGGCGATCTCGACCCCGTGGCGCGTCAGCAGCTCGATGATGCCCGCGGGCGTGCACGGCAGGGGCGCCGCGACTGCGGTGCGCGGGTCGACGCCCAGTACGAGGCGGCCGAGGTTCGTCGGGTGCAGGCCGTCGGCATCCTTCGCGGGGTCGACGAGTTCGAGGATCGCGTTCTCGTCGACGCCCTTCGGCAGCGGCAGCTGCACGATGAACCCGGTCACGGCGGGGTCGGCGTTCATGCCGCGCACGGCATCCGCGATCTCGTCCTGCGTCGCAGTCGCGGGCAGCTCGACCGAGATCGACGCGACACCGACCTCGGCGCAGTCGCGATGCTTACCCGTGACGTACGAGCGGGATGCCGGGTCGTCGCCGACCAACAGCGTGCCGAGCCCGGGAACGATCCCCCGCTCGGCGAGCGCGGCCACGCGCACCCGCAGTTCGTCCTTGATGGCCGCCGCGGTCGCGACGCCGTCGAGCTTCTGAGCCGTCATGTCGTTCCTTCTGTCTGAGGCGGGTCCCGCGAGACTGCATCTGCACCGTCGAGACCGCGCGTTCTTGCGACGGTCTCGACACGCCCGGTGCAGTCTCGCGATCCAGCACCCTCGGCGGGGTTTACTGCTGCAGGTCGGGGTACAGCGGGAAGGCGGATGCCAGGGCGTCGACGCGGGCACGCAGTGCGTCGAGGTCGGCGCCGGGCTGCAGCGCGAGCGCGATGACGTCGGCGACCTCGGTGAATTCGGCGTCGCCGAACCCGCGGGTCGCGAGCGCGGGCGTGCCGATGCGCAGGCCCGAGGTCACCATTGGCGGACGCGGGTCGTTCGGCACGGCGTTGCGGTTGACCGTGATGTGGATCTCGTGCAGCAGGTCTTCGGCCTGCTTGCCGTCGATCGCGGCGTCGCGGAGGTCCACGAGCACGAGGTGCACGTCGGTGCCGCCGGAGCGCACCGAGATCCCGGCATCCTTCACGTCCTGCTGCGAGAGGCGCTCCGCGAGGATCGCGGCACCGCGCACGACGCGCTCCTGGCGCTCGCGGAACTCCGGCGTCGCGGCGAGCTTGAACGCCGTCGCCTTCGCGGCGATGACATGCATGAGCGGGCCGCCCTGCTGACCGGGGAAGACGGCGGAGTTGATCTTCTTCGCGATGTCGGCGTCGTTCGTCAGGATGAAGCCCGAACGCGGGCCGCCGATCGTCTTGTGCACGGTCGACGACACGACGTGCGCGTGCGGCACGGGGCTCGGGTGCAGGCCCGCCGCGACGAGACCCGCGAAGTGCGCCATGTCGACCCACAGGAGCGCGCCGACCTTGTCGGCGATCTCGCGGAAGCGCGCGAAGTCGAGCTGGCGCGGGTAGGCCGACCACCCCGCGATGATCACCTTCGGCGAGTGCTCGACCGCGAGGCGCTCGACCTCGTCCATGTCGATGATGCTCGTTTCGGGGTCGACGCCGTACGCCACGATGTTGTACAGGCGGCCGGAGAAGTTGATCTTCATGCCGTGCGTGAGGTGGCCGCCCTGGTCGAGCGACAGGCCCAGGAGAGTGTCGCCGGGGCGCGCGATCGCGTGCAGGACGGCGGCGTTGGCGGACGCCCCGGAGTGCGGCTGGACGTTCGCGAACTCCGCGCCGAACAGGCTCTTCGCCCGCTCGATGGCGAGCTCCTTGGCGACGTCGACCTCTTCGCAGCCGCCGTAGTAGCGGCGGCCCGGGTAGCCCTCAGCGTACTTGTTCGTGAGTACCGAGCCCTGCGACTGCAGCACCGAGACGGGCACGAAGTTCTCCGAGGCGATCATCTCGAGGTAGCCGCGCTGACGCTCGAGCTCGCGCTCGAGCACCTGGGCGATCTCGGGGTCGACCTCGGCGAGCGGGGCGTTGAAGTACGGGTCGGTCATGGCGGCTCCTCCGTCTGGTGCAGTGGTTACGGTTCCCGCGCGCGGCGGTGAAACCACGGCCGACCCAGGCGTACGGTCGATTGCCATGTGGTCGCTCCCCGGTGGTGACCCACCTCAACGCCAGTCGCGACCATGCGAGCATAGCGGATTCGGCGCTGATAGGCTGGCGTCACCCGGTTTGTTAGGAGTCCTAACTTGAGCACCCCCGCCCTCGTTCCGCTGCCCGCTTCCCTCGAGGTCGTCGATGCCGCCGGACTCCCCCTGACCGCCGCCACCGCGGTCTCCGGCCCCGACTCCGACCTGCTTCGAACCCTGGTCGCCACGCGCACCGGTATCGAACTCCACGGATCTGACGCGACAGCGGGCGAAAACGGCTCAGAAATCGCTTCCCGTGCTCGGATCGAAGGAGTTAGCCACAGCACCCCCGCCATCACCCTCGCCGTCGTTCCCGGTGGCGCGCCGGAGTCGTACCGCATCGCGGTCGACGGCACGTCGGCCGCCGTCACCGGTGCCGATCCCGCGGGCCTGTTCTACGGCATCCACACGCTCGTCCAGCTCATCCGCCGCACCGCCACGGGCTGGGAGATCCCCGCCGTCGTCATCGACGACGCCCCCCGCTTCGCCTACCGCGGCGTGATGCTGGACGTCGCCCGCCACTTCCACCCGGTCACCACCGTCACCGCCTACATCGACCGGGCCGCGAGCCTGAAGTTCAACCACCTGCACCTGCACCTGACCGACGACCAGGGGTGGCGGCTTCAGCTGCGGTCGCGACCGGAGCTGACCGAGAAGGCCTCGGCGACCTCGATCGGCGGCGACCCCGGCGGCTTCTACACGCAGGACGACTACCGCGAGATCGTCACGTATGCGGCAGCCCGCCACATGACGGTGGTGCCCGAGATCGACCTGCCCGGCCACACGCATGCCGTGTCGCTGGCGTACCCGGAGCTGTCCGAGCAGCCCGTCATCAGCGACCACATCCGCGAGACGGTGCGCGAGTTCGGCGGCGGCATGCCCGAGAACGGCACCGCCTACGACGGCATGGCCGTCGGGTTCTCGTCGCTGAAGATCCACGACGAGGCGACCTACGCGTTCCTCGCCGACGTCCTCGCCGAGCTCGCCGAGCTGTCCCCCGGCCCGTACCTGCACATCGGCGGCGACGAGGCGCTGGGGACGGGTGCCGCGGACTACGACGCCTTCGTCGGTCGCGTCACCGGGATGGTCGCCGGCCTCGGCAAGACCCCCGTCGCATGGCACGAGGCCGGCACCGCGCCCGCGCTCGCATCCGGCACGGTCGGGCAGTACTGGGGCTACATCACCCCCACCGACGGCATGGACGAGAAGGCGCGCGGCTTCGTCCGCGGCGGCGGGCGGCTGATCATGTCCCCCGCCGACGCGATCTACCTCGACATGAAGTTCGATGCTGACTCCCCGCTGGGGCTCACCTGGGCGCGCGGCGTCACGAGTGCCCAGCGCGCCTACGCGTGGGATCCGGCGGCGGTGATCGAGGGGGTGACGGATGCCGACATCCTCGGCGTCGAGGCGCCGATGTGGACCGAGACGGTGCGCACCCTCGACGACATCGACGCGCTCGCCTTCCCGCGGATCGGCGCGGCGGCCGAGGCCGCCTGGTCACCCGCCGTCGGCGCAGACCCGGAGCGCACGTGGGAGTCCTTCCGTGCCCGCGTGGGGGCCCTGGCGCCGCTCTGGGCGCGCTCCGGCATCCGATTCACCGCCCTGCCAGGGATCGACTGGGCTCGCGAAGACTGACAGGATCCGAGCATGACCACCGTCCTGCATTCGCTGCGTCTCGTCGATGAGGGCACCGTCACCGACGACGCCTGGGTCGCCTTCGCCGACGGGGCCGTGCTCGCGCGGGGCACCGGTCACGGGTGGCGCGAGCTGCCGGTGGCCGAGGCCGTCGACGGCGGCGGCGCGTACCTGACGCCCGGGTTCGTCGACATCCACGGTCACGGCGGCGGCGGCGCGTCGTTCGACGACGGCGCCGAGGCGATCGCGACCGCCCGCGCCGTGCACCGTGCCCATGGCACGACCCGCGCCGTGCTGTCGCTGGTGACGGCCTCGATCGACGATCTCGTCGCCCGGGTGGGCGTGATCGCCGACCTCGCCGAGCGCGACGCGACGATCTTCGGCTCGCACCTGGAGGGGCCGTTCCTCGACGTCGGTCACAAGGGCGCGCACACCGAGGGTCTGCTGCGGGCGCCGGATGCCGAGAGCGTCGCGCGCCTGGTCGACGCGGGCCGCGGCACGGTGCGCCAGGTGACCCTGGCCCCGGAGTTGCCGGGCGGTCTCGCGGCGACGGCGCAGTTCGTCGCCGCCGGGGTCGCCGTCGCGGTCGGGCACACCAACGCGACCGAGGACGAGGCCGCCGCCGCCTTCGATGCGGGAGCGACGCTGCTCACCCACGCGTTCAACACGATGCCCGGCATCCACCACCGCGCGCCGGGGCCGATCGTCGCGGCGATGCGCGACGAGCGGGTCACGCTCGAGCTGATCGCCGACGGGTTCCACGTGCATCCGCACGTGATCGCGCTGGCGTTCGCGCAGGCACCGGGCCGCATCGCGCTGATCACCGACGCGATGGCCGCGGCCGGGGCCGCCGACGGCCACTACGAGCTCGGCGGCCTCGCCGTGACGGTGATCGACGGCGCCGCGCGCCTCGACGTCGGCGGCGCGATCGCCGGGTCGACCCTGACGCAGGATGCCGCACTCCGGCTCGTCGTGGCCGGCGGACTGCCGCTGCCGGCAGCTGTCGCGGCGCTCACGACCGTGCCGGCGCGCGCGATCGGCGCCGAGGGCCGGTACGGCTCGCTCCGCCCGGGCGCGGCCGCCGACGCCGTGATGCTCGACGATCAGCTGAACGTCACCGGGGTGTGGGTCGACGGCATCCGCGTGTGAGGGGCAGCGCGACGTGAACGGAGGGCGGCAGCGCCCCCGCGCTGCCGCCCTGCCTGCCCCCTCCGGCTCCGCGATGCCTCCCCCGAGGTCCGCGGCCGCCGCGTGACGGTCGGGCCGAACCGGTGTCGGCGGCGCCTCCCCAGACGCCGCCGAGATCGACCGTCACACCTCAAGAGATGCGATCCTCCGCGATCTATGACGCGACTTCGCGAAGAGTTTCGCGAGAGGTGCGCACGGTGATCACCCGGCCACCGTTCAGAACGCTCTTGAAAGAATCAGAGGAACCGCGTCATAAACGCCGCCTTCCCGCGTCTCATGGGTGAACCGACCCGTCAGGACCAGCTATGGACACCCCCGATCAGCCCCGCGCCGATGTCGCCGACATCGCCGACGCGGACCTCGTGCTGCGCACCCGCTCGGGCGACCACGACGCGTTCGCGGAGCTCTGGCGCCGCCACTATCGTTCCGGCGTCACCGTCGCGGCATCCATCACCTCCACGTTCGACGCCGACGATCTCGTGCAGGAGGCGTACGCGCGCATCTTCCAGTCGATCGTGAAGGGCGGCGGCCCGACCGGGTCGTTCCGCGCGTATCTGTTCACGAGCATCCGCAACACGGCGGCGGGCTGGGGCCGCACCCGGCGTGAGACGCCGATCGACGAACTCGAGCTCGTTCCCGACCCGGATGCCGAGGCGCACGGGACCGACGAGGCTCTGGACCGGAGCCTCACCCACCGCGCCTTCCGCAGCCTGCCGACCCGCTGGCAGGAGGTGCTCTGGTACACCGAGATCGAGCAGATGAAGCCCGCCGAGGTCGCGCCCCTGCTCGGGATGAAGGCCACGGCGGTCGCTCAGCTCGCGTTCCGCGCCCGGGAGGGACTGCGGGAGGCCTGGGTGCAGGCGCACCTGCGGTCGGTGGCCGACGGATCGCCGTGCCAGTGGACGATCGAACGGCTCGGCGCCTATGCCCGCCGCAACCTCGGCTCGCGCGATCTGGGCAAGGTCGAAGCGCATCTGGCCGAGTGCTCGCGCTGCACGATCGTCGCCTCCGAGGCCACGGACGTTTCGCATCGCCTCGCGCTCGTTCTGCTGCCCCTCAGGGTGGGGGCCGCGGCGGCGACCTCCTACCTCGCATCGCTGCAGGGCGGCGGGGCGCCGATCGTCGCGCTCGCGGCAGGTGCCGCTCCAGCGATGCCCGGAGCCGTCGTCGCCGGCGGGGCGGGTGCTGCGGGTGCCGGCGGCGCGGGTGCTGGCTCTGCGAGCGCTGGCTCTGCGGGCTCCGCGGGCGCCGGTGCCGGCGCCGGATCTGCGGGCGCGGGCTCCGCGGGCACCGGTGCCGGCGCCGGATCTGCGGGCGCGGGCTCCGCGGGCACCGGTGC
>JAEYAG010000053.1 GCA_023451265.1 Actinomycetes bacterium
CGCCCGCCGATCGCGCCGACAGCGTCCGCACGCTCCGATCGACGTCTGCAGCCGCGTCGGCCTCGTCGGCGGCGAGCGGGCGGCGGTGCGCGACGACCCCGACGGCCCCGATCCGCGCCGTGATGCCCGCGACCAGCCGCCGTTGGGCCGCCGTGCCGCGATGCCCCTCCGGGAGCACGAACAGCGGGCTCGAGGCCGCGAGCCGCGCGAAGTTGGCCGGACTGGCGCCACGGAAGGCGCCCGAGCCGACGTCGGGGTCGCCGAACGCGAGCACGGCGACGCCGCGCGCACGGCACGCCTCCAGCAGCTCGACGCCACCGAGGGTGAGCTCCTGGGCATCGTCGACGACGATCGCGGCGAGGCGCTCCACCGCCGCGAGCGCGGGCGACCCGGCAGGCTGCGTGCGTACCAGCCCGAGCGCCTCGCGCACGAGACCCGCCGCGTCGCGGTGCGCCCCGCGGAGCTGGTCGCGCACCGACAGATACTCCCGGGTGAAGGATGCCGCGGCCGCCCACTCCTCGACGCCGGTGCGCTCCGACAGCTGCGCGAGCCGGTCGGGTTCGATGCCCTGCTGCGCGCACTCGGCGAGGAACGTGCGCAGCTCGGTGCGGAACCCGCGCGTCGCGCGCACCTGCGACGGCAGCGTCGACGGCCAGCGCCGGATGCCGTCGGCTTCGTCTTCCGCGTCGCCGTCGAGCAGGTCGGCGATGAGCTGATCCTCGTCGGCCCCGGTGAGCAGCTGCGGCGGCTCGGCGCCGGTGTGCACGGCGTGGGCGCGGACGATCTGATACGCGAACGCGGCGAGGGAGCGTGCCAGGGCTCCGGGAGTCGCGATCCCCACCGCGAGGGCCAGCCGGTCGCGCAGCGCCGTCGCGGCGGGCCGCGTGGGAGTGAGCACCATGACCTGTTCGGGCTGGAGCGGGGCTGCGGCCGCAGCGGCGGCGGGGCGCAGGAGCGCCGCCACCCGCGCCACGACCGTCGTGGTCTTGCCCGATCCCGGGGCACCGGCCACGACGCCGGAGACGTCGACGGGAAGGTCGGCCACGGCGCGCTGCGCGGGATCGAGGACGGGCTCCGCGGCGGGGGCGTCGGGGGCGGCATCCATGCTTCTCACGGTAGCCGCCCGCGCCGACACGGCCCCGCCGCGCGGCGTTCGCGCACAGCGAGCAGCGCACCGGCCCGCGCGCGGCCGTCACGGCGCGGCCGTGTCGTAGAGTCGAGATGCGGCCGACACCTCGGTCGCATCGTCTTCAGCAAAGCGAGGCAGTCACCCGTGGAGATCCGCATCGGCATCGCGAACACGCCGCGAGAGCTCAGCTTCGAGTCCGCCCAGTCGGCGGCCGACGTCACCAAGACGATCGAGAAGGCGCTCGAGTCAGAGGTCTCGTTCGTGACCTTCGCCGACGTCAAGGGCAACACCTACATCGTGCCGACGGCGGGGATCACCTTCATCGAGGTCGGGACCGAGGAGTCCCGCCGCGTCGGCTTCGTCGCCTGAGCGCGCCCCGACGTGGACATCCTCCTCGCTCTCATCTTCGGCGCTGCGTACGGCGGCGTGCTGCACTTCCTCATGCCCGGCCGCACCTCTCGCGGCGCCGCGCTCGCGCCGATGATCGGCGCCGTGGCCGGCGGGGCGACCTGGCTCGCGCTCACCTGGGCGGGGCTCGTGACGACCGATGCGTGGCTGTGGATCGTCTCGCTCGCCGTGCCCGCCGTCGTCGTGCCGGTCGCGCTCACGGTGCTCACCCGCACGCGTGCCTCACACGACGCGCGCGAGCGCATCCGCCTGAAGATCGCCTGATCCGCGGCGCCTCAGGCGTCGAGGTCCATCGCCGCCATGCGGCGGGAATGCGCACCGAGCAGATCGGTGAACACCGGCTCCACTCTGCGCTCCTCCGCGGCATCCAGCGTCTGGGGTCGCAGGGCGCCCCGCGCGATGAGCAGCGTGTCGCCCACGAGACGGCGACCCCACAGCGCCAGCAGCGACTTCCACTCCTCGTCCGACGCGATCGCCTGCGCGATGATCGCGACGAGCGCCTGGCGGTCATCGTCCTGGCCGAGGATGCGGGCGACCCGGTCGCCCGTGGCCCCGTAGCTGGCCGACAGCGCGACGTAGAAGTCGTCGAGCATGCCCGCCGTGATGTGCACCGACAGCATCGTCTCCAGCGGCCGTGCGCCGTGCGTCGCCCGCCGGAACGCGTCCAGCGGCTCGCGGAAGGGCAGCATGAGATCCAGCGGGTCGTCGCCGCGCTCGCGGATCACCTCGACGAGCTCGCGGTGCTTCAGCAGCGCGGCACCGGCCGCCCGCGACAGCGACTCCTTGTGGCTGAGCTCCGGGGTGGGGGCGATCAGCGCGCTCAGGGTCTCGAAGAAGCCGAGCTGCAGGTAGGCCGCCTGACCCAGGAACGTGTCGATCGCCGGTGCCAGCTCGGCGAAGTCGACGCGACTGACGTCACCGAAGTCACCGCGCGAGCGCACCTTCAACGTGCGGGCGGCGGTGCGATCGCGCTGCCAGGGCCAGGTCACCACGGCTACAGCCTACGGCCGCCGCCGCGCCCGCCGCGGCATCCGTGTGCCGCGCGCGGCCCGCTTCCGCGGCCCCGCCGACCGCCTCCGCTAGGCTGGTGGGGTCCCGGCGACGGATCGGGGCCACCGCGCCTGTGGCTGAGTGAAGGGCGTGGGCTTCTTCACCCGGCGGCTTCTCACCGCCAGACAGGCATGACAGCATGACGACTTTCGCAGAGCTCGGCGTCGACCAGGACATCGTCGATGCCCTCGCCGCCAAGGGCATCACCGACGCGTTCCCGATCCAGGAGCAGACCATTCCCCTGGGCCTTCCCGGCCAGGACATCATCGGCCAGGCCAAGACCGGCACCGGCAAGACCTTCGGCTTCGGCATCCCCGTCGTCCAGCGCCTCGGCCTCGACCCGGAGCCGGGTGTCAAGGCCCTCATCGTCGTGCCGACGCGTGAGCTCGCCGTCCAGGTCTACGAGGACATGGACATGCTGACCTCCAACCGCTCCACGAGCGTCGTCGCGATCTACGGCGGCAAGGCCTACGAGGGGCAGATCGACCAGCTCAAGGCCGGGGCGCAGATCGTCGTCGGCACCCCGGGCCGCCTCATCGACCTGAACAACCAGCGCCTGCTGGATCTGTCGGGCGCGATCGAGGTCGTCCTCGACGAGGCCGACAAGATGCTCGACCTCGGCTTCCTCGCCGACATCGAGAAGATCTTCCAGAAGGTCGCCCCGGTCCGCCACACGCAGCTGTTCTCCGCGACCATGCCGGGCCCGATCGTCGCGCTCGCGCGACGGTTCATGTCGAACCCCATCCATATCCGCGCCACCGACCCCGACGAGGGCCTCACGCAGGCGAACATCCGCCACCTCGTCTACCGCGCGCACTCGCTCGACAAGGACGAGGTCATCGCCCGCATCCTGCAGGCCGAGGGCCGCGGCAAGACCGTCGTGTTCACGCGGACCAAGCGCGCCGCTCAGAAGCTCGTCGACGAGCTGAACGACCGCGGGTTCAACGCGGGCGCCGTCCACGGCGATATGAGCCAGGAGGCCCGCGAGCGCTCGATGGCCGCGTTCAAGGCCGGCAAGAAGGACGTCCTCATCGCGACGGACGTCGCCGCGCGCGGCATCGACGTCGATGACGTCACCCACGTCATCAACCACACGATCCCCGACGACGAGAAGACCTACCTGCACCGCGCAGGACGCACCGGCCGCGCCGGCAAGACCGGCATCGCGGTCACCTTCGTCGACTGGGACGACCTGCACAAGTGGGCCCTCATCAACCGCGCCCTCGAGTTCGGCCAGCCCGAGCCCATCGAGACGTACTCCTCGAGCCCGCACCTCTACACCGACCTCGACATCCCCGAGGGGACGAAGGGCCGGCTCGTGAGCGCGCCGAAGAAGGAGGCGGTCAAGACCGAGCGCTCCCGTCGCCCGGAGCGCGCTGCCGACGCCGCCGCCGAAGGG
>JAEYAG010000072.1 GCA_023451265.1 Actinomycetes bacterium
AGTCGGCGAACCCGTCGAAGGCGGTGCCGCGCTCGATCGCGATCTTGTTGGAGGCGCGCAGCGCGTGGAAGAGCACCGTGTAGAAGTAGATGTTCGTGAAGTCCACGCCCTCTTCCGAGCCGTAGTAGACGTGCTCGCGGGCGAGGTAGCCGTGCAGGTTCATCTGCCCGAGTCCGATCGCGTGCGAGCGGTCGTTGCCGTCCTCGATGGAGCGCACCGAGCGGATGTGACTCTGGTCGCTGACCGCCGTCAGTGCCCGGATGCTGGTCTCCACCGTGCCGGCGAGGTCGCGGCCGTCCATGGCCAGGGCGATGTTCATCGACCCCAGGTTGCAGGAGATGTCCTTGCCGATCTGGTCGTACGAGAGGTCCTCGTTGAACGTCGTCGGGGTGTTCACCTGCAGGATCTCGCTGCACAGGTTCGACATGTTGATCCGGCCCTTGATCGGGTTGGCCTTGTTCACCGTGTCTTCGAACATGATGTACGGGTAGCCCGACTCGAACTGGATCTCGGCGAGGGTCTGGAAGAACTCGCGCGCGTTGATCTTGGTCTTCTTGATCCGCGCGTCGTCAACCATCTCGCGGTACTTCTCGGTCACCGAGATGTCGCCGAACGGCACGCCGTAGACCTTCTCGACGTCGTACGGCGAGAACAGGTACATGTCCTCGTCGTTGCGAGCCAGCTCGAAGGTGATGTCGGGGATGACGACACCCAGCGACAGCGTCTTGATGCGGATCTTCTCGTCGGCGTTCTCGCGCTTGGTGTCGAGGAACCGCAGGATGTCGGGGTGGTGCGCCGACAGGTACACCGCGCCGGCCCCCTGCCGGGCACCGAGCTGGTTGGCGTAGCTGAAGCTGTCTTCGAGGAGCTTCATGACGGGGATGATGCCGCTGGACTGGTTCTCGATCTGCTTGATCGGGGCACCCGCCTCACGGATGTTCGACAGCAGCAGCGCGACGCCGCCGCCGCGCTTGGACAGCTGCAGCGCGGAGTTGATGCCGCGGGCGATCGACTCCATGTTGTCTTCGATGCGCAGCAGGAAGCAGCTGACGAGCTCACCGCGCTGGGCCTTGCCGGCGTTGAGGAAGGTGGGGGTCGCGGGCTGGAAGCGGCCCGAGATGATCTCGTCGACCAGCTGCGTCGCCAGGCGCTGATCGCCGTCGGCGAGGGCGAGGGCCGTCATCACGACGCGGTCTTCGAAGCGCTCGAGGTAGCGCTTGCCGTCGAAGGTCTTCAGCGTGTAGCTCGTGTAGTACTTGAACGCGCCGAGGAACGTCTCGAAGCGGAACTTCGCCGCGTACGCCCGGTCGTTCAGCCGCTGGATGAACTCGAACGGGTACTTCTCCAGCACCGCGCCCTCGTAGTACTCCTTCTCGACGAGGTAGTCCAGGCGCTCCTTGAGCGAGTGGAAGAACACGGTGTTCTGGTTCACGTGCTGCAGGAAGTACTCCCGGGCGGCGCGCTTGTCGGCGTCGAACTGGATCTTCCCGTCCGCGCCATACAGGTTCAGCATGGCGTTCAGGGCGTGGTAGTCCAGACCCTCGAATCGCGCGTCGGTCTTGAATTCCGCCTGGGTCACTGCAGTTTCCACCATCGTTCCAATCCGTCGCTCACGCGGGCGACGTCCTCTGGCGTGCCGAACAGTTCGAGCCGGTACAAGTGCGGCACGGTGCACTTGCGGCTGATGATGTCGCCGGCGAGACAGTAGTGCTCGCCGAAGTTGGTGTTGCCCGCGGAGATGACTCCGCGGATCAGGCGACGGTGCTTCTCGTCGTTGAGGAAGCGGATCACCTGTTTGGGGACGGCGCCCTTCTCCGTCCCGCGCCCCTGGCCGCCCCCGTAGGTCGGGGTGACGAGCACGAACGGCTCGTCCACCTCGATCCCGGGGTCGGTGGGCAGCAGCGGGATGCGGCGGGCCGGCATCCCCAGCTTCTCGATGAATCGTGCGGTGTTGCCCGACACGCTCGAGAAGTAGACGAGCAGTGGGGCTTCAGTTGCGGTGAGCATGACGCACCCCCCGGTCGTTGAGCGAGCGCAGCGAGTCGAAACGCGTCGAACTACGCCAGGCGAGAGGCGAGCTCGTCGATCTTGTCGGGACGGAAGCCCGACCAGTGGTCTTCGTCGGTGACGACGACCGGCGCCTGCAGGTAGCCCAGCGACTTCACGCGCTCGAGCGCTGCCGGGTCTTCGGACAGGTCGAGGACCTCGTATTCGATGCCCTTCGAGTCCAGTGCCCGGTACGTCGCGTTGCACTGCACGCACGACGGCTTCGTGTAAACCGTGATCGCCATGTCGATCCTTTTCTCCCCTCGGTCCTGCCCAGTTCTCCGGCAGTGCCCCGCCGGGAGTCCAATACTACATATGGGTACGGACAATGGGGGGCACCACAAGGGCTAGTAGTTACATCCGTGTAGTTTTGCACCGCTCTCCCCATGTACAACACAGCTTGTCCACCGTTTCATCCACAGATCGCGGCGATGGGCCGAACCTGGAAAATGCCTGAATCGCGGGCATTTCACCGACCCCGGCGAGATCCATCCACAGCCCCGCACGCTACGCCGGGCCTCCGACACCGATTCGGCTGTGGAAACTCGCCCTCGGCGTGTCGTCGGCGTGTCGCGCACCACGCGCCACCGGCATCCGCCCGCCCGACGTCCGCTCGACGCCCGCGTGAGCGGATGCCGGGAGCCGAGCGGTACCGTGGAGGGGTGGCGGGATACCGGGAATTGCTGCGCGCGCCGGGCGTGGCGCGCATCATCGCGGCACAGTTGACGGCGCGCTTCCCGAACGGCATGACGAGCCTCGCGATCCTGCTGCACGTCGAGCAGATGACGGGCTCCTACGGCGCTGCGGGGCTCGTGCTGGCCGCGGCATCCGTCGGCCAGGCGACCTCGGGACCGGTGACGAGCCGGTGGATGGGCATCTGGGGCATGCGCCGCGTGCTGACGCTCACGACCGCCGTCTGCGCCGTCGCCCTGCTGGCGCTCGCCCTCATCCCGATGGGCATCGCCGGGTACATGGTCTTCGGACTCGTCGCGGGCCTGTCGACCCCGCCCGTGCAGTCGGCGGTCCGCACGATCTATCCCAAGCTCGTCAACGCCCGCCAGCTCACCGCACTGTTCTCCCTCGACGCGAGCCTGCAGGAGATCATCTGGATCCTCGCGCCCGTCGTCATCACCCTCGTGGCCACGCAGGTCGGCACGGTGCCCGGCCTGCTGCTCATCGTCGTGTTCCTCGTCGCCGGTGGCGCGTGGTTCATCCTCTCCCCCGAGGTGGGCCGGGTCCGCATCCCGCGCAGCCGCCGCGCGTTCGGCAAGGTGCTCGGCAAGCCCGTCGTCCTGCTCGCGACCGTCATCGGGTTCCTGCTCATCGGCGCCTGCGCGGCCGTCGAGGCCGCCGTGGTCGCCACGTTCGGACACGGCGGCCTCGAGGCGGGCCTCGTGCTGGCGGTGTTCTCGGTCGGCAGCCTCGCCGGCGGCCTCGCGTTCGGCCACATCCCCATCGGTCCGTGGGCCATGGCGCGTCGCATGACGATCGTCGCGGTGGGCCTCGTCGCCGCGATCTTCGTCGTCGGCGACGTCTCCTCCGCCGCGACCCCGTGGTGGGTCAGCGCGTGCCTCGTCGTCGCCGGCGTCGGCATCGCCCCGGCGCTCGCGGTGATGTTCGCGATGACCTCGGCATCCGTCAAGTTCAGCGAGACGGCCGAGGCGTACGGCTGGATCGGCACCGGCCAGCTCATCGGCGCGGCCCTGGGCTCGGCCATCGCCGGGTTCCTCATCGACGGGGTCGGTCACGCCGGCGCCTACGCGGCGGCGGCCGGCTTCGCGATCGTCGGCGCCCTCGTCGCCGTCGCGTTCGTGCGCGGCTTCCCCGACCTGCGCGGCCGCGACGCGAGCCCCATCCCCGACACCGAACCGGTCCCCGTCATCACCTGAGATGCCCGCCGCGACGGCGCGTCTAGGCTGATTCCATGCCGACCCCCGTCACCCTCCCCACCCTCGCGTGGGGCTCGCCGCACGCCGCGAAGCACGCCCTCCTGATCCACGGGCTCGGCTCCAACGGCGCGCTCATGTGGCGATACGGCGTGGCGCTGGCGGATGCCGGGTGGCACGCGACCGCGGTCGACCTGCGCGGCCACGGCGCCGCGCCCCGGGCCCTGGACTACTCCATCCCTGCGTATGCCGCCGACGTCGCCCACACCGGGGCGCCCGACGGCGAACCGTGGGACCTCGTGATCGGGCACTCGCTGGGCGGCGCGGCGGCGACCGTCGCCAGCGCGAACGCCCCGGCCTGGACCCGGCGCCTCGTGCTCGTCGACCCCGGCATCCACCTCGCCGATCACGATCGGCAGGTCGTGCGGAACAGTCAGGAGCGCGCCTTCGCCGACACGTCGATCGAGGCGGTGCGCGCCGAGCATCCGCCCTGGCACCCGCACGACATCGAGCTGAAGGCCCTGTCGGCACAGCAGGCGAGCCGCTGGGCGGTCGAGCAGACGAGCGTGCAGAACACCCCGTGGGATGTGCGTGCGGCCGCCGCCCGGCTCACCGTGCCGACGCACATCATCGCGAGCGACCCGAAGGTGTACTCCATCTTCAAGGGATCCCTGGCCCAGGAGGTGCTCGCGAACCCCGTCGTGACGATGTCGGTGGTCGCCGGCGCGGGCCACTCGCCGCATCGCGACAAGCCCGAGGAGACCCTGCGTCAGCTGCTCGACGCGCTGGCGTGAGCGCCGGCGCGGTTCTGCGGCCGCGTCAGGCGATGCGCTGCAGCACCGCGAGCAGCGCGAGGCCGTAAGCGTCCTCGGGCTGCGGATGCTCGAAGCTGCGACGCTCCCCCGCGAACTCGATGTCGACGCGGTGCGTATCGGCCAGCCGCTCGAGCCTGCGGAACGCGCCGCGCAGGAGCTCGCGCAGCTGGTCCTCGCGCGGCAGCCACAGCGCGTCTTCGAGCGCGACCGAATCCAGCGCCCACTCCGTCGTGCCGTTGAAGGCGAGGATCGTCCCCGTCGGATAGGTCCGCGGCTCGATCGTCATCTCGCTGACCGTGAACACGTCGGCCTCGAACTCGGGCTCGTCGAGCTGGAAGCGGTCGCCGGATGCCGGGTGCCACACCAGTCCCGCGTCGCGCAAGGCGAGGGCGAGGTCGGTGGAGATCACTCCCCCATCTTGCCCCGCTGCCACCGGTGCGGGGGCAGGATGGAACGGTGACCGCTTTCGATCCCGCCGCCTTCCTTCCCGACGAGCTGCTGGAGCGGTTCCGCTCCCGTGCCGCCCAGGTCGACCGTGACAACGTCTTTCCCGAGGATGACCTCGCCGAACTGAAGGATGCCGGGTATCTCGGCATCCTGGCGCCGACCGCGCTCGGCGGCGCGGGACTGGGGCTCGCCGAGGCGTCGCTGCTGCAGCAGCGCCTGGCGGCGGCGGCGCCCGCGACGGCCCTCGCGATCAACATGCATCTGGTGTGGACGGGTGTGGCGAAGGTGCTCGCCGACCGCGGCATCGACACGCTGCGGTTCGTGCAGGAGGGCGCCGTCGCCGGCGAGGTCTACGCCTTCGGGATCAGCGAGGCCGGCAACGACCTCGTGCTGTTCGGCAGCGACACCTCGGCCGTGCCCACCGGCGACGGCGGCTACGCCTTCACCGGGACGAAGATCTTCACCTCCCTCGGCCCGGTCTGGACCCGGCTGGGCCTGCACGGGCTCGACACCACCGATCCCCAACACCCGAAGCTGGTGTACGCGTTCGTCGACCGCGATGACGCCGTGGTCACCCGCGACGACTGGGACACCCTCGGCATGCGCGGCACGCAGTCGCGGACCACGGAGCTGCACGGTGCCGTCGCGCCGGCCGACCGGGTCGTGCGCATCGTCGACCCCGGCCCCAACCCGGATCCCATCGTGTTCGGCATCTTCAGCGTGTTCGAGGTGCTCCTGGCATCCGTCTACACCGGCATCGCCCGCCGCGCGCTCGACCTCGCCGTCGACACTGCGAAGGACCGGCGCTCGAAGAAGACCGGGCTCGCGTACAGCGACGATCCTGACATCCGCTGGCGCATCGCGGAGATGGCGCTGGCCTACGACGGGATGCTGCCGCAGCTCGCCGCGCTCAGCGCCGACGTCGACGCGCAGGCCGATCACGGCGCGCTGTGGTTCGCCAAGCTCAGCGGACTGAAGCACCGCGCGGTCGTCATGGCGAAGCAGGTCGTCGACGAGGCGATGCTCGTCGCCGGCGGTTCGTCGTACTTCACCCGCAGCGAGCTCAGCCGCCTGTACCGCGACGTGCTGGCCGGGATGTTCCATCCCTCCGACCCGGAGTCGGCTCACTCGACGGTCGCTGCCGCGTGGCTGGGGCCGGCGGCCACCTGAGCGGATGCCGCGGTCAGCGGGTCTCGAGGTCGTAGGCCTTCAGGAGCTCCGCGACGGCCTGCTCCCGGTGTTCGCCGCCCTCGGCGAACATGTGCGCCACATGGGTGCGCAGGTGGTTCTCGATGAGCAGCTTGTCGAGCGACGCCAGCGCCTTCTGGATCGCCCGGGACTGGGCGATGATGTCCATGCAGTAGTCCTCGTTCTCGATCATCCGCGCGAGCCCCCGGACCTGGCCTTCGAGGATGCTGGTGCGGTGCAGCGCGCGCTTGCGGATGTCTTCGATCACGCCGCCAGGATACGCCGCGTGCGAGACTACCCAGATGGCGCGCACCCCCACCGAACTGCTGAGCCCCGCTGATCGGGAGCGCCGGCGGTCGCTGCAGGTCATGAAGGGGGTCGCCCTGGGCGCCCTCGTCATCATGGCGATCGTGTTCGTCATCGCCTTCGTGCTGCAGGAGCAGCATCCGTGGCTCGCCTACGTCCGGGCCGCCGCGGAAGGCGGCATGGTGGGCGCCCTCGCCGACTGGTTCGCGGTGACGGCCCTGTTCCGCCACCCCCTCGGCATCCCGATCCCGCACACCGCGATCATCCCGCGCCGCAAGGACGAGATCGGCCGGAGCCTCGGGGAGTTCGTCGAGACCAACTTCCTCGAGGGCCGCGTCGTGCGCGCCAAGCTGGAGTCGACCCCGATCGCCGCGACGGCCGGCGCCTGGCTGCGCGACCCGGCACACGCCGAGACGGTGGGCGCCGAGGCGTCGACGGTGGCCGCCGGCATCCTGCGCGCCCTGAGCGACGACGAGGTGCAGGACCTCATCAGCGACCTCGCCCGCGAGCACCTGCTCGACCCGCAGTGGGCGCCGACGCTCGGCGCGTGGCTGTCGCGGGTCGTCGAGGCCGACGCGCACCGCGGCGCGGTCGATCTCGGCGTCGACAGCATCGTCACGTGGCTGAATGCCAACCGTGACTCCTTCAGCGGCCTGGTCTCGCGGCGCCTCCCCTCGTGGGTGCCGTCGGTCGCGATGCGCCTGGTCGACGACACGGTGTACCACGAGGCCGTCAAGTTCGCCGCGGCCGTGCAGGCCGACCCCGATCATCCCGCGCGCCGCGCCATCGACCGCTATCTGGAGCGCCTCGCCGACAACCTGCAGCACGATCCCACCACGATCGGGCGCCTGGAGGACGCGAAGAGCTCGGTCTTCGACAGCCCCCGTGTGCGCGAGCTCGCCGCCGAGGCGTGGAACACCGCGAAGGCGGGTCTGCTCACCGCCCTCGGCGACCCGGGCAGCGGACTGCGGCGGCGCGTCGTGGCCGCGCTCGGCGAGATCGGCGAGCGCCTCGCGACCGATGCCGCGCTGCAGGAGCGGGTCGACACGCGGGTGGCGGATGCCGCGGTCTTCCTCGTCGACCGGTACCGCCACGACATCGCCTCGATCATCACCGACACCGTCGAGAAGTGGGACCCGGCCGAGACGACCGAGAAGATCGAGCTCATGGTCGGACGCGACCTGCAGTACATCCGCCTCAACGGCACGATCGTCGGCGCCCTGGCCGGCCTTGCGATCTTCTCGATCGCCCACGCCGTGCTGGGGTAGCCGCCGCCCCGATCTTCTGGTCGCGGGATGCCGCCGGCGGTAGCCTGGCGAGGTGACCGATCTCCCTCGCGATCAGCTCCTGTTCACCTACGGCACGCTGCAGGATGCCGAGGTGCAGCTCGACACGTTCGGGCGGCTGGTCGCGGGCGAGCCCGACACGCTCCCCGGCTACACGATCGATTACGTCGAGATCGATGACACCCGCGTCGTCGATCTCTCCGGTCTGTCGGTGCATCCGGTGCTGCGGGCGACCGGCAGCGCCGTCGACAAGGTCGTCGGCAGGGTGCTGCTCCTCACCGCCGACGAGGTCGATGCTGCGGACGAGTACGAGGTCGCCCTGTATCGCCGCATCGCGGTGACGCTGGCCAGCGGTCGCCAGGCCTGGGTGTACGTGGGCTGATGGCACTCTCCCACGACGACCTGTGGCCCCGGGCCGGCGGCTGGCCGGACGCGGAGTCGGCGCCCGCGTGGCACGCGGTGATCCTCGGCATCCCCGCCTTCCGCACCTCGCTGTCGCCGACCGGCGCCCACGCGACCCCGGCGGCGGTGCGCGACGCGCTGACCCGTTACAGCCCCACCCTCATGGGCCGCGGCGGCCCCCGCGACCTGAACGAGGTGCTGCGCATCGCGGATGCCGGTGACGTCGCCGACCCCGACGGTCCGGCCGGCGAGGCCGCGGTGCGCACGCGCGTCGCGGATCTCGCCGGTCGCAGCGACCTCGTCATCGCCCTGGGCGGCGACAACTCCGTCACCTGCGCCGTGGCCCAGGGGGCGGATGCCGTGGGCCTCATCACCCTGGACGCCCACTTCGATCTGCGCGACGGCATCTCCAACGGATCGCCCGTGCGGCGGCTGATCGAGGGCGGCCTCGACCCGCATCGCGTCGTGCAGATCGGGATCGCGGACTTCGCGAACTCGGCCGCGTACGCGCGCCGCGCCGCCGACCTCGGCATCCGCGTCATCACGCTCGACGAGCTGCGCCGCCGCGGCGCGGACGACGTCGTCGCGGAGGCCCTCGAGGTCGCCGGCGCGGGCGGCGGCATCCACCTGGATATCGACGTCGACGTCTGCGATCGTTCGGTCGCGCCGGCCTGCCCCGCCTCCGTGCCCGGCGGCCTGCAGGCCGACGAACTGCGCGCGCTCGTGCGGACGCTGTCGAGCGATGCCCGCGTGCGCAGCGCCGACATCGTCGAGGTCGACGCGACCGCCGACACCCCCGATCAGCGCACCGTCCGCCTCGCGGCGCTGTGCGTGCTGGAGCTGCTGGCGGGACTGGCCACCCGAAGGGATCCGTCATGACCACCCTCGTCCTCGTCCGTCACGCCAAGAGCGACTGGGGAGATCCCGGACTCGACGACCACGACCGGCCGCTGAACGACCGCGGCCTGCGCGACGCTCCCGCCGCGGCGCAGCGCCTGGCCGCGACCGGACTGCGCCTCGACGCGCTGCTGTCGTCCACCGCGCTGCGCGCCCGCACCACCGCCGGATTCTTCGGCGCCGCGCTCGGCCGCGACCCCGAGCTCGATGAGCAGCTCTACGGCGCGCCGGCGCGCACGCTGCTGTCCGCCGCGGTCGCCCGCGGCGCCGACTCCGTCATGGTCGTCGCGCACGACCCCGGCATGACGGTGCTCGCCGAGCGCCTTTCCGACGGCGGAATCGGGCACATGCCGACCTGCGCCGTCGCGACGTTCCGGTGGGCGACCGACGACTGGGACGTCGCGACGGCGACCGACCCCGACAGCTGGAGCTTCGACACCCCGGGACACGCGCGATGACCGCGGCGAGCCTCGTCTGGGCGTCGTGCGTCGTCGCGCAGGACCCCTGCAACGACACCGGCTCGGTCGACCTCACCGTCCCGGTCGGCGTCGGGCTCGCCGTCCTCGCGGTCGTCGCCGTCGCCATTGTGCTCGTGCTGCGCCGTCGCCGTCCGCATCCCTGACGCGGCCGGCGACGATCTCACCCGAGCAGGGCTCCGTCGCGGTAGACCGCGTGCA
>JAEYAG010000093.1 GCA_023451265.1 Actinomycetes bacterium
GTCCAGTGGTTCGGGTGATGCGGGATGTCCGCGGCTGTCAGTCCGCGAGCGAAGTACACCGGTTCGGGAAATCCCCCGATAGCAGCCCTTACGTCGAGATTCTTGCGAGGCTTCTTCTCCGGGGAGAACGCGCTCCCCGCCGCGAAAGACTTGAAAGCGGAGATGATGACCCGCTTGCGGTTCTGCGGGACCTCGAAGTCGAGTGCACAGTACTCATCGACCCTTTCTGCAAACCCGAGCTGCTTGAACTTTGTAAGAATTCCCTTGAAAGCTATCTCGTGCTTCACATCTTTAATGCCGAGCACGTTCTCGAAGAGAACGAAGCATACGTCGTATCTCTTCTGCAACTCCTCGACTATCTCCAGATAGAGAATTGGAAGCTTGTTTCGCGGGTCTGATGCGAGGGCGGCCGGGTTAGCACGCGAAAACCCTTGGCAAGGGGGGCCACCAATAACACCGATCGGCTCTCCATCCGCGAGGACATCAGCGAGCTTGTCGAGAACTCCTGCCGGCTGCAAGTCAATGAGGTCAGCGGCAATCGACGTGGTGTTCTTGAAGTTTCGTTTGTGAGTCTTTATCGCCCACTCCGAGCTGTCCACGGCGAACGCCAGAGGGAAGCCCGCGTCGCGGTAGCCTAGGTCGAGACCGCCGGCGCCGGAGAACAGACTGACGATCTTCGGCAACGCCATCCTGTCTCCCAACATCGATTGCGGCGGGGAAGCATCGCTTCCGTGACGACCCTCCAGGCCGGCGGACAGACCGGACCCTGCGTCAGCCTATCGGTGGCCGGCGACACAGGCCACGAGGCTCGCCGTGCCTCAGGCGTCGGGCCGACAGCCGGTCAGGGCGACGGGCACGCTCAGGTCCTAGCCGCCCTCCGCCTGGCCGAGGGCATGGATCAGGTGCGACACCCGTTGCTGGTCGGGCACCGGCCAGTAGAGATGCTGCGGCTCGAACAAGCAGTGCAGGGCGCCGGCAGCACCAAGTTCCTCGACAAGATCAAGCGGGCTGGCAAGCAAGAGGCCGAGTGCCGCCAGGCCGGCGCGGGCTTTGAGGACTCCTTTGTCGCATGTCAGAAAGACATGCATCCCCGTCATGAGGGCGCCCCTGACCAGCGCTCGGTCGTTGCCAACAGGCACGCGTGAAAGCGCTTGGTCAACCTCGTAGCCGTGGATGGCTGGCGGCGAGACCGGGACTCCGTATGCGTCCTCATCCTCGACAAGGGCAATCGCGGCGCAGAACTCTTCCCAGGCATGGAGTCTCCGCTTCCTCCTCGACTGGGCGAGTGGCTTCCTTCTGGAATCGTCGATGACGCCCGGGAGGATGTGGAACCGGATGTCTCGGAGCACCCAGAGGCTGACGAGCACTTGAAGACCTTCGAGTTCTTCGCCCTGCTCCGTGGGCATGACCTCTGGGAGCGGTTCACCGTCCCAGAGCTGCGTACCGTATTCGAAGTAGTCGATGAGCAGGTTCGTATCCCAAGCCACGTGTAGCGGCCCCCGCCCGACACGGCCCAGGAACAGAGAGGGACCATCGTCGTAGCGGAAGTGTGGCCCCTCGGGAGGGCTGACCTCGCGAGGAAGCTGTAGGCCGCCTGCTCGTATCCGACCGATCGTGTCGTTGGCGAGCCAGACGCCCCGTCCCTCCATGGCGCCGGCGCGTGCGGTGCCGGGATGTAGTGTCATGTTCCCATCGTCGCAGCCAGCAGTGACATCAACCGGCCGATCGCCGGGCTCTCCCTCTTGATGTCTCCTATATCGCGACTCATCCGAAGGTGCCCCTGGAGGTGTCTGGGTTCACGACATAGGTGACAGATGATCGGCGACTCCTGAGTCGGGTCATAGGCGACAGACTCGGGCATGTCGTCGAAGCATCGGGTCGTGGTGTTGAAGATCATCGCCGGGCAGTGTTCGGTCGCTGAAGCGGCGGTCGAGTACGGGATGAGCAGGCAGTATCTGCACAAACTCGTCGCCCGCTATCGCGAGGTCCTCGCGACCAACACCATCGACCCCACCCGCACCTACTGGCGCAACAACGAGAAAGAGCCCGGCCGATGGCCGGGCTCTCCCTCTTGATGTCTCCTGTGACACGACTCAGATGTCTCCTATGACGCGACTCATGACAAGGTGCCCCTGGAGGGATTCGAACCCCCGACCCGCTGCTTAGGACGCAGTGGCTCTTCCACTGAGCTACAGAGGCTGGCGCTTCGAGTTTAGCCGCCGGCGGCACACCACACGGCCCCACGAGAAGGTCCCCCGCGTGCAACACGCGGGGGACCAACTCACGGAATCACGACCTCACCAGAGCCAGGTCTTGTCTCCGACGATCACGCGCCAGGTGCGGGCGAGGCTCAGCCGCTGGCTGTACACCCCGAAGAACACGATGGCCATGATGCTGATGTCGGTGATGTGACTGTCGATCAGCGGGTTCGTCGCGCCGGTCAGCGTCAGCGGGAACTCCGCCAGGTACATGAACAGCAGCATCGCGGTGCCGGCGATCGCGCCGATGCGCACCCCGACGCCGAGCATCAGCGACACGCCCACGCCGAGCAGGCCGAGCATGAAGAGCCAGTCCACCAGCGCGTTGCCGGCGAGCGCGGCGAACACACCCGCGAACGGGCTCTCGGTCGTCGCGTTCGTGAGGAACCCGGTCGTGGGGCTCCCGCCGCCCACCCACGCCCGCTCGGCCGGAGTCGCGAAACCCAGCCCGAACGTCTTGTCGATGAACGCCCAGAAGAAATAGAAGCCCATGAGAATGCGCGCGACCGCGATGGCGATCGGCAGAGCGGCCGTCCGAGTGGCGGCCGGGGCGACGGCCGCTCCGGCGGGGACGGGAGCGACGGTGGGGGCGGACATGATGGGACCTTTCTCCTCAGGTTCGGCGTCCTCGGAGTGAGAGCGCCTGTTCGATGACTCGAGTCTCCCGCTTCCCGAGAAACACCTGGCAAAAGTCCGTACGTATCCTCAATGTGGTCTGACCACAACCGCCCAGATTTGTTCACTCCCTACGAACGGGGTTACCGTCACCTCCGCAGCCGCCGCCAGAAGTTCGTGTCGGCGAGGTCCAGCAGCTCGTCGCCGCGACCGGACAGCACGGTCCGCAGCGCCCACAGCGTGAAGCCCTTCGCCTGCGCCACGGTGATCGACGGCGGCATCGACAGCTCCTCCCGCGCCGTCACCACATCCACCAGCACCGGCCCATCGGTGGCCAGCGCCCGCGTCAGCGCACCGCGCAACTCCCCCGGCTGTTCGACCCGAATCCCCGTAATGCCCACCGACTCCGCCACCGCGGCGAACGACGGGTTCTCCAGCCCCGTGCCGAAGTTCACGATGCCCGCCGCTTTCATCTCCAGCTCGACGAAGTTCAGCGACGCATTGTTGAACACCACGATCTTCACCGGCAGATCGTTCTGCCGGATCGACAGCAGGTCGCCCATCAACATCGCCAGCCCGCCGTCGCCGGCGAGCGCGATCACCTGCCGCGACCGGTCGGCCGCCTGCGCGCCGAGCGCCTGCGGCATCGCGTTCGCCATCGACCCGTGCAGGAACGACCCCAGCAGTCGCCGCCGCCCGTTCATCGTGAGGTACCGCGCCGCCCAGATCACGGGGCTTCCCACATCGGCCGTGAACACGGCATCCGCCGCCGCCAGCTCATCCAGCAGCGCCGCCACGTACTGCGGGTGGATCGGCGCCTTGCCGTCGTCGACGGCGAGCTCATCCAGCTGCGCGCGCGTCTTGCGATACCCCGCCACCGCGTCGGTCGCAAACCCCTCGTCGCGCCCCTCCTCGATGAGCGGCAGCAGCGCCGCCGCCGTCTCACGCACCCCGCCGACCAGCCCCACGTCGATCGGCGTCCGCCGCCCGAGCTGCTCGCCGCGGATGTCGACCTGCACGATCTTCGCCTTCTCGGGATAGAACTGCCGGTACGGGAAGTCGGTGCCGAGCATGAGCAGCGCGTCGCAGCGCTCCATCGCCCGATACCCCGACGAGAACCCGAGCAGCCCCGTCATCCCCACGTCGTACGGGTTGTCCCACTCGATGTGCTCCTTGCCGCGCAGCGCGTGCACGACCGGAGCCTGCAGCTTCGCGGCGAGCGCCACCACCTCATCGTGCGCCCCGGCGACGCCCGCTCCCGCGAGGATCGTCACCTTCTTCGCCGCATTGAGGACGGATGCCGCGGCCGCAAGCCCCGCGGCATCTGGCACCACGGTCGACACCGTCGGCAGGATCGGCGCCGTCGGCCGCCGATCCGGGGCATCGGCGAAGAACACGTCGCCCGGCACCACCACGACCGCCACGCCCCGCTTCTCGACCGCCGTGCGCATCGCGATCTCGAGCACCCACGGCAGCTGCGCGGGGTCACCCACCAGCTCGACGTAGACGCTGCACTCGCGGAACAGCTCCTGCGGATGCGTCTCTTGGAAGTACCCGCTGCCGATCTCCTCCGACGGGATGTGCGAGGCGATCGCGAGCACCGGCACCCGGTTGCGGTTCGCGTCGAACAGCCCGTTGATGAAGTGCAGATTGCCCGGTCCGCACGACCCGGCCACGACGGCGAGCGAGCCGTTCAGCTCCGCATCGGCACCCGCCGCGAACGCCGCCGCCTCCTCATGCCGCATGTGCAGCCAGCGGATGCCGCCGTCTCGCCGCAGCGCGTCGGTGAAGGCGTTGAGCGAGTCGCCCGGAAGCCCCCAGATCCGATCGATGCCGGCCCGCTTGAGAGTGTCGATGAAGAAATCCGCAACGTTCGCCATGCCCTCGACGCTACGACGGCGATCCCCGTGCCACCAGGGGCCTACGGCGCGATGACGCCGCGGCGTAGGCATCCGGCGCTTCCGCGCATGCGTTCCGTATGGACGCGCTCACCACACCTCCCGGCAGTCGTAGGAATGGGCCATGACCCTCACCGCCCTGCTGCCGACGCTCCGACGCTCCCTCCCCGATCCGCTCGATCCCCGCCACTGGCCCGAGCACACCACCTCGACCGTGGATGATGTCGTGATCGGCGGCGTCTCGCTCGTCCGCCTCTGCGACCTCGAAGGAACGCCCTGCGTCCTCACCGGCGACCTCAGCCACGTGCGTGCCCGCGAAGCGCGCGCCCGCGGCATCGGCACCGACGTCACCGTCGTCGTGTGCCGCATTACCCGCGTCGAATCGACGGATGCCGGGGCGATTGCCATCGTCGACGGCGCGCTCGACACCGTCGCCGCGCACGGGCCGGAGTGCCGCCTCATCGGACGCGTCTCCACCGCGAAGCCGGTGGCGTTCGGCCTCCACGGGGGCGCGGGCTCGCACGGGCAGATCAGCGTCTCGCTGCCCGCCGACCTTCGCCCGGGCGACCTGATCGCCCTCCCGTGCCGAGGCGCCGTGGCCCTCCACGACGTGCGGGTGCGCTGACGATGAGCTTCCACTCGATCGTCGCCGAGCTGGCGCGCCTGCGCAGCGAGCAGGATCTCCGCCCGGTATCCCTCCACGACATCACGCCCGCGCACCTCATCGGGACGACTCGCGCGCCACTGCCGGTCGGTGCGGCGGCCGGCCCGACCGGCGCACCGACCGGCACGCCGGGCGCCGCTGAGCCGCAGGCCGATGTGATCGGGCGCTGCGGCCGATGACGCACGGGAGAGGGGCTGACTCAACCTCCGTATTCCGTGTGAGAGCGGCCACAAGGTGTGTCTGCGGTTGCGATCGAGCCCGATTCTCGGAATCGTGGCCGGTCCGCAATCCACGGAAGGAGAGCCCCATGCTCACACTCACCGAGAACGCCACCACCGCGGTCAAGGACCTCGCCGCGAACCTCCCCGCCGACACCGGGGGCCTGCGCATCAGCGAGGCAGCCGACCCCCAGGCCGGCTACGCGCTGAGCCTCGCCGACGGACCCGAGCGCGGCGACACCGTCGTCGAGAACGACGGCGCGCGCGTCTACGTCGACCCCGCCGCTACCGTCCAGCTCGACGACCGCGTGCTCGACGCCCGCGTCGACGAGAACGGCGGCGTGGGCTTCGCCCTCGCACAGCGAGGCTGACTGCGCAGCGGCGCTGGCTCCGCGCGGCGCTGATCCTGCGCGCGACGATGCCCCGGAGCGATCCGCTCCGGGGCATCGTCATGCCCGTCTCACGCGGGGACCTTCGCGCCCTCCAGCACCTCGAGGAACGCCTTCATCCAGGTGCCGTTGTCGGGCCACGCCCGCGCCGTCACGAGGTTGCCGTCGACGACGCCGCCGCCGTCCTCGAAGACCCCGCCGGCGGTCGTGACATCGATCGCCAGCTCGGGGTACGCCGACGACGTGCGTCCGGCGAGCACCCCCGACGCCGCGAGCAGCAGCGGGCCGTGACAGGTCGCGGCGACCGGCGCCTGGCGGTCGAAGAAGTGCCGCACGATGCGCTGCGCGTCGGCGTTGTTGCGCAGGTACTCCGGGGCGCGTCCGCCCGGCACGACGATCGCGACGTAGTCCGCCGGGTCGACGTCGGCGAGCGCGACATCCGCGTTCCAGCGGTGCCCGGGCTTCTCGGTGTACGTGTCGAAGCCGTCGACGAAGTCGTGCACGACGAACTGCAGCGCGCGCTTCTCGGGAGCGCCGATGTGCACCTCGTAGCCGGCCTCCTGCAGCCGGTGATACGGGTAGAAGACTTCGAGCGTCTCGGCGGCGTCGCCGGTGATGATGAGGATTCTGTCGGCCATGGCCTGTCCTTTCGGAACGTCGGTGTTCGGTGACAGCATCCTGCGCGGCGCACCCCGGATGCCGCGACGTCGATTCTCATCCTGTGCGAATCGGCGCGGGCCTACACTGACGGCATGGGCGACGATGCCGTGGCACGCGACAGCGGCATCCGTTCTGCTGATCGGGTGCTGCGCATCCTCGACGAGATCGCCGCCGCCCCGAACGGGCTCACCGCCGCCGACGTCGCCCAGCGCCTCGACCTGTCCACCGCGACCGCGTACCGACTGCTCGGCACCCTCGTCGCCCGCGACTACCTCGCCCGCAGCTCCGACGCGCGCTACGTGCTGGGCCGCGCCGTCGACGGACTCGGCCGCGCCGTCCGCTCGCAGCTCGTCGCGACGCCCGAGGTGCGGACGCTCCTGTCGCAGCTGCGCGACACGGCCAGGGCCTCCGCCTACCTCACGGTGTTCCGCGGCGACGACATCGCCGTCGCCCACGTCGCCGACTCGCCGGCCTTCCCCCGCATCGGCCAGCTGCACGTGGGGTTCGCCGAGGCCGCGCACGCGACGGCGTTCGGCAAGCTCATGCTCGCCGCCCGTGACGACGACGGCGTGCGCCGCTACCTGGAGCGCAGCGGGGCCGCCGCCCTCACGCGGCACTCGATCACCGACGAGCGGATGCTGCTCGCCCAGCTCGACGAGGTGCGCGCCCTGCAGATCGCGATCGAGGTGGACGAGTACATGCCGCACCTCGCCTGCATCGCCGCGCCCGTCCGCGCCCGCAGCGGTCGCACCGTCGGCGCGGTGTCGGTCTCGACCAGCAGCGACGACTTCCGCTCGCGCGCGCACGACCTGGAGCGGACCGTGCGCCGCGCCGCCTGGCACGTGTCGAGCAGCCTGTCCTGACGCCGCCGGTCAGTCCGCCACCCGGATCACGATCTTGCCCTGCGCCTGCCCGGCGCCGAGCGCGGCGAACGCCTCCGGCGCCTGCGCGAGGGGGCAGACGCGGTCGATCACGGCGCGCACCTCGCTCCGGGCGACCCGCTCGGCGAGCGGCAGGAAGTGCTCCGGCCCCTGCCGCACCGCCATCACCCCCAGCCTGCGGCCGGTGAGCGCGCCCGCGAGCGCGCCGACGGTCAGCATCCGCAGGAGCGTCCGCACGGTGCCGCCGACGATGAGGCACCGGCCGCCCGGCGCGAGCGCCCGGCGGTACGCGAACACCGAGCGGCGCGCGACGAGGTCGACGATGAGGTCGTACGGCCCGTGCCGCGTGAAGTCGTCGACGCGGTAGTCGAGCACCCGCTCGGCGCCGAGGGAGCGCATGAGGTCGAGCTTTCCGCCGTTGTCGACGGCGGTGAGACGGATGCCGGCGGCCGCAGCGAGCTGGAGGGCGAACGAGCCCGACCCGCCGCCCGCGCCGTTCAGCAGCATCCGCGTCCCGGGTGCGGCCAAGGCGACCGCCTGCTCGGCGATCGCGCCCGACTGCGGAATCGTCGAGGCCACCTCGAAGCTCAGCGCCGCGGGCTTGCGCGCGAGCGCCGACTCGGGAACCACCGCGTACTCGGCGAGCCCGCCCTTGCGCATCAGGTTGTCGCCGAAGACCTCGTCGCCCGGGCTCCAGCGCTCCACCCCCGGCCCGACCGCGACGACCCGACCGGCGATGTCCGAGCCGAGCACCGGCCGGCCCGGGCGGAACAGCCCGCCGATCCGCGCGTACGCCGGAGACCCCCGCAGCCCCTCCCAGTCGCTGAGGTTGAGCGAGGTCGCGACGACCTCGACGAGCACGTCGCCCGGTCCGGGTTCGGGGCGCGGCATCTCGGTGAGCGAGAGGCGCTCGACGCCGCCGTACCGGTCGTAGACGAGAGCGCGCATGCCCCCAGTGTGGCGGATGCGCCGCGACGGCGGGTGGCGCGCGCACGTCGATCACCGGAAGTCCCGCGAGCGGTGCTGCACGCCCACCCGCAGGTCCTCGAATCCATCGGCGACGAGGTTCGTCACCCCTTCCGGCGAGCGCTCCAGCATCCCCCGTGCGATGAGCGCCGGCGAGTCGCGCAGCACGCGGCGATACCGGTCCCACACGCCCTTCGAGCAGATCACGTTCATGAGGCCGTGCTCGTCCTCGAGGTTGAGGAAGGTGATGCCGGATGCCGTCGCCGGCCGCTGCCGGTGCGTCACAAGCCCCGCGACCTCCACCCGCCGGCCCACCTCGTGCGTGCGCAGCCCCCGCGAGGTGAGCACGCCGCGGGCATCGAGCTGCGACCGGTAATGCGTGAGCGGATGGTCGTCGGCCGAGATGCCCGTCGCCCACAGGTCGGCGGCGAGGATGTCGTAGCTCGACTGATCGGGGAACAGCGGCGGCTGCACCGACACGAGCGTGCCCGCGAGGAACTCGGAGCGGTCTTTCGCGGCATCCCCCGCCAGCCACAGCCCCTCGCGCCGGCCGATGCCCATGCTCTCGAAGGCGCCCGCCGTCGCGAGCGCCTCGACCTGGGCCTCGGTCGCGCCCGTCCGCCGCACGAGGTCGCGCAGGTCCCGGAACGGCCCGTCGGTCTCGCGCGCTGTCACGATGCGCGCAGCCAGCGGCTTGCCGACGCCCGTGACGGCGGCGAGCCCCAGCCGCACCGCGAAGTGGCCGTCGCGCCGGTGCGCGGCCGATTCGTCGGGCGCGTCGGGCCGGAACTCCCCGACGGGCGGCTGGTGGCGGTCGGTGCACGCGTGCCGCCCCGTCGGCGTCACGGACACAGGAGATCTCCCCAAGACAGGACGTTTCACCCCCGAATCATCCTGTGTCGGTGATTTCTCCTGTTTCGGTGATTCCCCCGGCGCCGGCGAGGTAGCCGCGACGGGCTCCAGGACGGCATCCGCCTGTGACGCGTGGATGTCGGGGCGTCGCACCACCACGCCGTGGCGGCGGGCGTCGGCGGTGAGCGTCGCGGGCGAGTAGAACCCCATCGGCTGCGCGCGCAGCAGCGCCGCGAGAAACGCCGCCGGGTAGTGCAGTTTCAGCCACGACGACGCGTACACGAGCAGCCCGAACGACAGCGAGTGACTCTCGGCGAAGCCGAAGTTCGCGAACGCCTGGATCTTCGCGTAGATGTCGTCGGCCGCCTCACCGACCAGGCCGTTGCGCGCCATCCCGGCGTACAGCTTCGCCTTGACCGACTCGATCCGCTCGATGCCGCGCTTGGAGCCCATCGCGCGGCGCAGCACATCGGCATCCTCCCCCGTGAGATCTCCCACGGCCATGCCCATCTGCATGAGCTGCTCCTGGAAGACGGGGATGCCGAGGGTGCGCTCGAGCACCGGCTTCAGCTTCGGGTGCGCGTAGGTCACCTTCTCCTGCCCGAGCTTGCGCCGCACGTACGGATGCACCGCGCCGCCCTGGATCGGCCCCGGCCGGATCAGCGCGATCTCGATCACGAGGTCGTAGAACCGCCGCGGCTGGAGCCTCGGGAGCAGCCCCATCTGCGCCCGCGACTCGACCTGGAACACCCCGATCGAATCGGCCCGGCACAGCATGTCGTAGACCGCGGCCTCCTCCTTCGGGATCGCGTCGAGATCCCACCTCTCCCCCGTCGCGGCGGCGATGAGGTCGAAGCAGTGCTGCAAGGCGGCGAGCATCCCGAGCCCCAAGAGGTCGAACTTCACGAGCCCCATCCACGCGGCATCGTCCTTGTCCCACTGGATGACGGTGCGCTTGTCCATCCGCGCGTGCTCGATCGGCACCACCTCGCCGACGGGACGCTCGGTGAGCACCATCCCGCCGGAGTGGATGCCGAGGTGCCGCGGCGCCTTCAGCAGCTCACCGGCGTACTCCAGCACCCGGTCGGGGATGTCGTGGTCGAGCGCCTCGTACACCCCGTCCCACCGGTCCACCTGCTTCGACCAAGCGTCCTGCTGCCCCGGCGAGTGCCCGAGCGCCTTCGCCATGTCGCGGACGGCGTTCTTCGGCCGGTACTGGATGACGTTCGCGACCTGCGCGGCCCGCTCGCGCCCGTACGTCTCGAACACCCACTGGATGATCTCCTCGCGGCGATCCGAGTCGAAGTCGACGTCGATGTCGGGCTCCTCCTCGCGCATCGCGGAGAGGAACCGCTCGAACGGCAGCTTGAAGTAGATCGAGTCGATCGCGGTGATGTCCAGCAGATAGCAGACGGCGCTGTTGGCGGCCGATCCCCGCCCCTGGCACAGGATGCCGCGGCGCCGCGCCTCGGCGACGATGCCGTGCACGATGAGGAAGTACCCCGGGAAGTCCTTCTGCGCGATCACATCGAGCTCCCGTTCGATGCGCGCCCGGTCCTCCGCTGACAGGTCGGGGTACTTCCGCGGGACGGCACCCCACACGAGCTCGCGCAGCCACGACATCGGCGTGTGCCCCTCCGGCACCGGCAGCTTCGGCAGCGCGGGCTTCGCACGCCGCAGCGGAAAGGCCAGCTCGTCGGCGAGCGTCACGGTGCGCGCGATCGCCCCCGGGTAGCGCCGGAACCGCCGGGTCATCTCGGCCCCCGACCGCAGATGCGCGCTCGCGTGCGACGGCAGCCAGCCGTCGAGCTCGTCGAGCCCCCGGTTCGCCCGCACCGCCGCGATCGCCGCCGCCAGGTGCACCCGCTCGGGCACGGCGTAGTGCACGTTGTTCGTCGCGAGCACCGGCAGTCCCCGCTCGGCGGCGAGCGCCGCGAGGACGTCGTTGTCGCGGGTGTCGGTCGGATTGCCGTGGTCGATGAGCTCGACGTTGACGGCATCACGCCCGAAGCGTGCGACGAGCAGATCGAGTTCGGATGCCGCGGCGCCCGCGCCACCGGAGGCGAGCGCCTGCCGGACGGTGCCCTTCCGGCATCCGGTGAGGATCGCCCAGCGCCCGTCCGCTCGCTCCGCCAGCTCGTCCAGGTCGTAGCGCGGCCGGCCCTTCTCGCCCCCGGCCAGCTGGGCGTGGGTGATCGCCGCGGCGAGCCGGTGATACCCCTCCTCGCCGCGGGCGAGCACGAGCAGGTGGGAGCCGGCGGGGTCGGCGACGCCGCTCTGCACGGCGGGCAGGCCCAGCGACAGCTCCGCCCCGAACACGGTGGCCACCTGCAGGTGCTCGGCGGCTTCGGCGAACCGGGCGATGCCGTAGAACCCGTCGTGATCGGTGATCGCGAGGGCGTGCAGGCCGAGGCGCTCCGCCTCCTCCGCAAGCTCCGCCGGCGCCGACGCGCCATCGAGGAAGGAGAAGGACGAGTGCGCGTGCAGCTCGGCGTACGGCACGGCATCCGCGGGTCGCTCGATCACCGGCGGCGCATACGATCCCCGTTTGCGCGAGAACGCCGGCCCGTCGCCACCGTCCGGCTGCCGGGGCCCGCCCAGGGCGCGGCCGCCGATCTTCCGCGGTGCATCCGGGGCGCCGGGCGTGCCCGCCGGGCTCGGGGCGTCGAGCAGCCGCGCCATCTCGGCCCAGGTCACCGAGGGATTGTTGAAGCCCATCAGTCGTACCCGAGCCCGAGCCCGACGGGCACCGAAGCCCATCAGTCGCCCTTCGACAAGCTCAGGGACCGGAAGTCGCAATCAGTCATAGATACCCTCGGCCTGCCAGCCGCCCTCCTCGCACACCAGCAGCCACGCCGCCTGCGCGTCGTCGACCATCTGAAACCGGTGCGCCCGCCGCGCCCGCGCCGGATCCCACCCGCGCTCGATCACCGGCCAGGGCCCTGCCCAGGTGCGGATGCCGCGGCGTCGGCCGCCGACCTCCAGCACGGCGGGGTCCGCGGTCAGCGCGCCGCGGGCATCGACGGCGACCATGTCGTCGTCGGCGTCGAGCACGGCCACCGGCATCCCGGCACGGAACACCGTCGCCGGCAGCGGCCCGGGAAGACTCCCCGGCCAGGGCCGCTCGGCACCGCCCGGCGCCCGCGCGTCCTCCCCCCGATCCCCCCAGGGCACGAGCCGCTGGCGCTCGGCGAGCCACCGACCGCCGCCGATCTCGGGGGTGAGCACGGCCTGGTGGCCGAGCATCGCCTGCACGCGCGAGAGGGCGCGGTGCACGCGTTCTTCGGGCCCGGAGCCGAACAGCCGCGCGGTGTGGTGGGCGGCGGCATCCACCGCCTCCGGCTCGATCCGCACCCGCACCACGGCGCTGCGCAGGCCTCCGGTGCCCGATCGCCCGGTCTGCTCCTGCTCGGCCAGCTGCCAGCGCACCCGGTCGACGATCGCGGCCGCGTCGAACGCACCGGGGTGCAGCCACACCCGGTCGCTGCGATCGCCGTTCTCGCCGGTGAGCACGACCCGCAGCTCGGTGCAGACGAGCCCGGCCTGCCCGAGTCGCGCGACGAACTCCTCGGCCGGCACGCGCACCCCGAACGCAATCTGGTCGGCGATCTCGACCGGCGGTTCGAACACCGCCTCGCGGTGCAGCTCCGGCGGAGGGGTGCGCGGCGCCACGAGCCGGGGGTCGCGCCCGGCGGCGAGCGCGTGCAGACGCGCGCCGCGCGCGCCGAACCGCTCGGTGAGCCGGTCCGCGCCGAGGGCGGCGACCTCGCCCAGGGTCTGCAC
>JAEYAG010000105.1 GCA_023451265.1 Actinomycetes bacterium
CGGCCGTCGAGGCCTATCTCGTGTCGGGCACCGTGCCGCAGGACGGCCTCACCTGCACGTCGTGACCCCGCGCGCCGCGCGCCGAGTGGGCTGGTTCTCGCCGAGTGCGCCCGCGCTGCGCGCCGAGTGGGCTGGTTCTCGCCGAGTGCGCCCGTTGCGGGCGTACGATAACCGGCGCGCTCGACGGGAATGGGCCCACTCGGCAGCCGCGTCGTGGCGGCGGCAGCCGCGCGCCGCGGCGTCAGCGGCGGAGGATGCGGCGGGCGAGCCCGTTGCCGAGGAACTGCACCGCCTGCACGATCACGACGATGACGAGCACGGCCGACCAGGTCACCCACGGGTTGAACTGCTTGAAGCCGTAATTGATCGCGAACTCGCCGAGACCGCCGGCGGCGACCGCGCCGGCCATGGCCGTCATGTCGACGAGCGCCACGACGACGAAGGTGTAGCCGAGGGCGAGGGGACCGAGCGCCTCGCGGGGGATGAGGCGGAAGAGGATCCGCGACCGGCTCGCTCCGGCGGCCCGCGCCGCCTCGATGACGCCGGGGCGGACGGTCAGCAGGTTCTGCTCCACGATGCGGCTGATGGCGAACAGTGAGGCGATCGTGATCGCGAAGATCGCGAACGGCACGCCGATGCCCGGGATGCCGATCCCGCGGGCGAGTGGCTGCACGGCCGCCAGCAGGATGATGAACGGGATCGGCCGGAACGTGTTGACGATGACGTTCAGGATGCCGAAGACCACCCGGTTCGGGAACAGGCTCCCCGGCCGCGTGGCGTACAGCGCCATGCCGAGGACGAGCCCGCCCAGGCCGCCGAGGATCAGCGCGGCGCTGGCGACGTACAGCGTCTCGAGGGTCGCCTCCCACAGCTGCGGGAGCAGGTCGATGAGCCTATCCACGGACAGTCTCCTCGGTCAGGTCGGCGAAGGCGGATGCGGCGGCGATCGCGCGGTCCACGGCATCCGTCTCGCCCGTCAGCGCGAGAGTGAGGTGCCCGAACACGCGGCCGCGGATGTCGTTGATGCCGCCGTGCACGACCTCGAAGCGCACGCCGTGCGCGGCAAGCGCGGCGAACACGTCGGCCTGCGCCGCCGTGCCCTCGCGCACATCGAGGGTGACGATGCGTCCGGGGTGGCGGCCGCGCAGGACGGCGAGGTCGTCGCCGGTGGGGACATCTTCGATGATGCTCGCGACGAATCGCGCCGTCGCGGCGTGCTGCGGGGCGGAGAGGATGTCGAAGACGGCGCCCGCTTCGATGACGCGGCCGTGCTCCATCACGACGACGCGGTCGGCGAGGGTGCGGATGACGTCCATCTCGTGGGTGATGACGAGGATCGTCACGCCGAGCTCGGCGTTCACGCGTTTGAGGAGGGCGAGCACCTCCTGCGTCGTGTCGGGGTCGAGCGCGCTGGTGGCCTCGTCGGCGAGCAGGATGCGCGGGCTCGTGGCGAGGGCTCGGGCGATGCCGACGCGCTGCTTCTGGCCGCCGGAGAGCTGCTCGGGATAGTTGCCCGCCTTGCCGGAGAGCCCCGCGAACTGGAGCAGCTCGGCGACGCGGGCGCGGACCTCGGCGCGCGGGCGCCCGGCGACTTCGAGCGGGTAGGCGACGTTGCCGGCGACCGTCCGCGAGTCGAACAGGTTGAACTGCTGGAAGATCATGCCGATGTCGCCGCGGAGGCGCCGCAGGTCGCGCTCCCCGAGCCGCGTGATGTCGACGCCGTCCACCTCGACCCTGCCGGAGGTGGGCGTCTCGAGGGCGTTGACCAGGCGCAGCACGGTGGACTTGCCCGCGCCGGAGTAGCCGATGATGCCGCAGATCTCGCCGGCGGCGATGTCGAGGTTCACGTCGTCGACGGCGACGACGGGCTCGGCGTTCTTGGCCGCGGGCGGGAAGGTCTTGGTCACGCCGCGTAGGCGGATGAGGGTCATGGTTCTCCCGGAGACATGCGTGTGCGGCCCGTCCGGTGGGATCGGGCCGCACACGGCAGGGTGTTACTGGTTCGCGCGGATGTCGTCCTCGGTGTCCTTCAGCGAGGTGAGGAGGTCGGCGACGGGCGTCTTGACGAGCACGCCGGTGCCGCCGGATGCCGCGAGCACGCCGTCCTGGACCGCTGTGGTGTCCTGGTAGATCTTCACGAGCTTCAGGTAGGTCGGGTTCTCGGCATCCTCCGCCTTCGCGGCGAAGATGTTGATGTACGGGAACGCCGACGCGTCGGCGGGGTCGTCCTGCGCGAGCAGCTCCTTGCTCGTCAGGCCCGACTTCGCGACGAAGTCGTTGTTGACGACGGCGCCGGCGAAGTCCGGCAGCGACGAGGCCGTGAAGTCGGCGGCGACGGCCTCGACCGTGACCTTCGAGCCGTCCTCGATGTCGGCGACGGTCGAGAAGATCGAGCCGCCGTCCTTGAGTTCGATGAGGCCGGCGGACTGCAGCACCAGCAGGGCGCGCGCCTGGTTGGACTCGTCGTTGGGGACGGCGATGGTCTCGCCGGCGGGGATGTCGTCGACGTCGGTGTACTTCGTCGAGTAGAGGCCCAGCGGGTAGATCGCCGTCGCACCGATCGGCACGAGGTCATCGCCCGCGGCGACGTTGTAGGTCGCGAGGTAGATGATGTGCTGGAACTGGTTGAGGTCCAGTTCCCCCGCCGCCAGGGCCGGGTTCGGCTGGTCGTAGGAGTCGAAGTTCACGATCTCGACGTCGATGCCCTCGTCCGCGGCGGCCTCGGTGAACGTCTCCCAGTACGGGTCGCCGGCGCCGACGACGCCGATGCGGACGGTCTCGCTCTGCGCAGCGTCGCCGCTCGCGGCGGGGTCGGACGAGCCGCTCGCGCAGGCGCCCAGCAGCAGGACGAGGGGGAGGGCCAGTGCGGGGGCCAGGGATTTCTTGGACATGTGGTGCTCCTCGTGGATCGGGGCACCGCGATGCGCGGAGGATCGTCGTTCGTGCTCGGCTGTCCGCGCTCGCCTCGTCGCGGTGCCTCTTCGACCGTACGCAGGGCGGCGGACGTGTCCGAATCAGGGCGTAACACGACGACACCGGATGCCGCGGCATCCGGTCAAGGCTCGGTTCGCGGCACCCCCGCAGACCCTGTAAGATCGAACATCGTGCACGGCGCTCGCGCCCGCACGCCGCCCTAGCTCAGTCGGCAGAGCATCTCACTCGTAATGAGAAGGTCAAGGGTTCGATTCCCTTGGGCGGCTCCACTTCCTCCTCTCCGTTCCCCTCGCTACAGGCAGACCCATGGATCAGACGGTCGACATCCTGATCGAGGTGTTCACCTGGGTGGGTCTCGGCGGTTTCGTCGCGCTCGCCGTCGTCGCCGTGGGTCTCTGGGCGGCCGATGGCTCCTGGCTGCCCGCTGACGCGGTCATCGACCGCGACGGCGACGGGCCGGTCGCGCGCTGGATCGACGATGACGGCGACGTCAACAGCGCGCCGCTGACGGATGCCGACGCGCAGACCCTCGGCGAGGCCGAACGCGCGACGGTCTGGTACCGGCACGGGTGGCGCGATCGGATGCGGCTGGTCTGTCGCCCGACCTCCCTGCGCACCGTGATCATCTCGGCGGGCGGGATGCTGGCCCTCGGCATCCTGTGCCTGGTCGCCGGCTGGGTGCTCTACTTCGCCCGCGGCTGAGGTCACCCGACCGCGAGCAGGATGCCGGCCGCGAGCGCCAGCACGAGCCCGATCCCCTGCACGGGGGCGATGCGTTCGCGCAGCAGCGCCGCTGCGAGCAGCACGGTGCCGGCGGGATACATCGCCGTCAGCGCCGCGACGACGACGAGATCGCCGCCGGCGCGCAGTGCCCACAACAGGAGGAGGTTCGCCGTCGCGTCGACGACACCGCACGTGATCGCGAGGAGCCACGCGCTCCGCAGCGGCAGCGGCAGCGCTCCGCTCGCACGCACGGCCGACTGCGCACCGCGGCCCGAGCGGACCGCGCGGACGACGAGCACGGTGGCCAGTCCGCCGGTGAGGACGGCGTTGACGACGCGGTTGAGCACGAGGGGCGCGATCCCCGAGCCCTCGCCCGTCTGGTCGAGCAGGATCAGGAACGCACCGATCGCGAGCCCGGAGCCGACCGCCATGCTCAGCGCCGGCGCGGTGGGCCGGGTGATGCGCTCGCCCGGCAGCAGCGCCACGAGCACGATGGCGACGAGCGCGACGACGAGGCCGGCGGCGCTCCCGGCGCCCAGCCGCTCACCGCCGGCGAGAAGTCCCCACAGCATCGGCGCCGCCGCCGACACGACCGCGGTCACCGGGGAGAGCACGCTCATGGGGCCGCGCGCGAGGCAGGCGTAGAGCAGCCCGATCGCGACCGCGCCCGTCACGCCCGACAGTGCGCCCCACAGCAGGTCGGCCGCGGTCGGCGTGCCCCCGGCGATGGGTACGAGGATGCCGAGAAGCACCGCGCCCGAGCCTGCGGCCACCCCCGTCACGACGAGCGGCCGCAGGCGGCGCGCCGCGAGGCCGCCGAGGAAATCTGCGGAGCCGTACACCAGCGCGCCGACGAACGCGAGGACGGCCGACATCACGCGCGTCAGCCTAGCGAGGTGGCGCGGGAGAGATATTGCTAGATAAGCTAGCGATATGACTTCACGCCCCGACACCCCCACCCGCTGGCTGCGTATCGGCATCCCCGTGATGCTCGTCCTCATCTGGCTCGTCGGCGGGTCCATCGGCGGCCCGTACTTCGGAAAAGTCGATGAGGTCGCCACCAACGACCAGTCGACCTTCCTGCCGTCCTCGGCCGAAGCGACGCAGGTGCAGGAGCGCCTCGCCGACTTCACCGGTGGCGACACCATCCCGGCCGTCGTCGTCGTCGCGGGCGACGGCACTCTGACCGAGGCGCAACTGGCCGAGGTCGATGACCTCGCGACGACGATCGGCGACGTCGAGGGCGTGGGGGAGGTGTCGCCGGCCCTCCCCTCCGAGGACGGCGAAGCGGTGCAGCTGTTCGTCCCGATCGACACCTCCGGCGACGTGGCCGAGACCGTCGAGGCGGTGCGCGCTGCGATCGCCGAGCAGCTGCCCGAGGGACTGCAGGCGTGGGTCACCGGACCCGCCGGGTTCACAGCCGACCTCGTCGAGGGATTCCTCGGCATCGACGGGCTGCTGCTCGCGGTGGCGCTCGGCGCCGTCTTCGTCATCCTCGTGATCGTCTACCGGTCGCCGCTGCTGCCCATCCTGGTGCTCATGACGTCGACGTTCGCGCTCTGCGTCGCGCTGCTGACGGTGTGGTGGCTCGCGAAGGCCGGGGTGTTCGTCCTGAACGGGCAGGTGCAGGGCATCCTCTTCATCCTCGTGATCGGCGCGGCGACGGACTACGCGCTGCTCTACGTCGCGCGCTTCCGCGAGGCGGTCGGGTCGGGGCTGCGCCGGTGGGATGCGACGGTCAGCGCGTGGCGCGGCGCCTTCGAGCCGATCCTCGCCTCGGGCGGCACCGTCATCGCCGGGCTGCTCTGCCTGCTCCTCAGCGACCTCGCGAGCAACCGCGCCCTCGGCCCGATCGCCTCGATCGGCATCGTCTTCGCCGTGCTCTCCGCGCTCACCTTCCTGCCGGCACTCCTCGCCCTCACTGGCCGGGCGGCGTTCTGGCCGTTCATCCCGAAGACCGGCGCCGTCGACATCCCCGACGACCTCGCCTCCAGCGGCGCGCCCGTGCGCGGGTTCTGGGCCCGGCAGGCGCGGCTCGTCGCCCGGCATTCCCGCCCGGTGTGGATCATCACGACCGTCGTGCTGCTCGCGGCATCCGTCGGCGTCCTGCAGCTGAAGGCCGACGGCGTGCCGCAGAGCGATCTCGTGCTGGGTGCCTCCGAGGCGCGCGACGGGCAGGACGTGCTCGCCGAGCACTTCGCGGCGGGGTCGGGCAGTCCCGCGTACGTGATCGTGCCCGAGGATCGCGTCGCCGACGCCGTCGGGGTGCTGGATGCGACCGACGGCATCGACGCGGTCTCGGCGTCGTCAAAGGATGCCCCGTCGGGCCAGGTCGCGGTGGCCGTCTCCGGCGGCGAGCCGGTGTACACCGTCGCAGGACCCCCCACGGCGACACCGGCCGGACCGACCGTCTCAGGCGGCGATGTGCTGCTGGTCGCGACGCTGTCGCAGGAGGCTGACTCCCTCGCGGCCGAGGAGACGATCCGCGATCTGCGCGCCGCCTTCGCCGCCGACCTCGGGGAGGGCACCGCGCTCGTGGGCGGGTCGACGGCCATCGACGTCGACACCAACGACACCTCGATCCGCGACCGCACCGTCATCATCCCGGTCATCCTCGTCGTGATCCTGCTGATCCTCATGCTGCTGCTGCGCGCGATCGTCGCGCCGGTGCTGCTGATCCTCAGCGTCATCGTCTCGTTCGGGGCGGCGCTCGGGGTGAGCGCCCTGGTGTTCAACCACGTGTTCGACTTCCCGGGGGCGGACCCCGCCGTGCCGCTGTACGGCTTCGTCTTCCTCGTGGCGCTCGGGGTGGACTACAACATCTTCCTCATGTCGCGGGTGCGTGAGGAGTCGAAGACGCACGGCACGCGCCCCGGCGTCCTGCGCGGCCTCGTCGCCACCGGTGGGGTGATCACCTCGGCGGGCCTTGTGCTGGCGGCGACGTTCGCGGCGCTCGGCGTGATCCCGATCCTCTTCCTGGCCCAGTTGGCGTTCATCGTGGCCTTCGGGGTGCTTCTGGACACGTTCGTGGTGCGGTCGCTGCTGGTTCCCGCCGCCGCGTACGACCTCGGACGGGTCATCTGGTGGCCCTCGAAGCTGTGGCGCCGGGACGGTCAGCGCGGCGGCGGCGAAAACTCCACAAGAACGGTGCCCGAAGGCGCGACACGCCGATCCCTGCGGGCGCAGGCCGCCGAATCCGTGGAGCTTTCGCCGGACCCCCGCGATAACCTCGGAGCATGACCCGGGCCCTGTTCATCGTCGACGTCCAGAACGACTTCACGGAGGGCGGCGCGCTCGGCGTGGCCGGCGGCGATGCCGTCGCCGCGGGCGTGTCGCGGCTGCTGGCCGCACGCGCCGGTGACTACGCGCTCATCGTCGCCTCGCGCGACTGGCACGACCCCGAATCCGACAACGGCGGCCACTTCGCCGCCGACGAGCCCGACTTCGTCGACACCTGGCCGGTGCACTGCGTCGCCGGCACGGCAGGGGCCGAGTACGACCCGGAATTCGCGACGGATGCCGTCACCCACCACGTCAAGAAGGGGCAGGGCATCCCGGCGTACTCCCTGTTCGAGGGGACGACGGACGCCGGGGAGAGGGTCGCCGAGCTCCTCACCGCCCACGGCGTCACCGACGTCGACGTCACGGGGATCGCGACCGACTACTGCGTGCGCGCATCGGCGCGGGACGCGATCGAGCACGGGCTGCACGTGCGGATCCTCACAGACCTCGTCGCCGGAGTCGCGGCGGACTCGTCGCAGGCCGCGCTCGCCGAGCTCGCCCACGCCGGCGCCGAGCTGGCAACCGCGCCCCGCGCCGCGGGGG
>JAEYAG010000127.1 GCA_023451265.1 Actinomycetes bacterium
TTCGAGTACTGGAAGTACACCCACCTCACGATCGACGTCGTGCCCGGGCGCGGCGCCGGATTCAGCGTCGAATCACCCACTGGTCAGCGATTCATAATCCGATCAAGAATGCTCGAGCAGGCTGAACTGGAGGACCTTGAGCTGGCGTAGGTGTTGTCATTCCAAAGGCATTCCAAACGAGTGAGCAGGGAACGGCTCCATAACGGCCCGTTGTGGCCGCTCAGAACTCGATGAACGAGCCGGTCCAGTCCTGCTGAACGGTTACCCGCTAACCGAAGCGGGCCATGGCCGTACGCCAGGCTCCGAGGACGGACTCGTCCGCACCGACGATGACGTGGATGATGTCGCCTTCAGCCTTAACCTCGGCGCCGCCCAGACCGGCGAGGTTCAGTCCGAGGGCCACACCCTGGGCATCGGCGAGGCGTCGCGCGCGCGGGTCGGTAGCCGCGACGACCTCGGCCAGCTCGACATCGACGACTTGCGAGTCATCCACGTACGCCGGCAGGGATTTCGTCGAGGAGTGTCCGAGGTGACGTGCGGCGGCGAGGAGACCGGCCTGCAGCCCGCGACGTTCGACCATTTCTCGCGCGATCGTCGTGGACAAGGTGTCGCGCAGGTCATGTGCGGTCGCCTCGATGCCGGTTGCGCGCATCTCACGGAACAGCGCATTCGAGAACGTGTTCGTGCGGATGCTGCCGTTGCCGCCGATCCCATTGCAGCTGGGCTGGCGGGAACGCGTCCGCCTCGGGCGGGACTACTACGTCCGTCTTGACGCTTCCGATTACTCCGTTGACCCGCAAGCGATAGGACGGTTCGTCGACGTGATCGCCGACCTCGACCGGGTGAGGGTTCGCCTTGACGGGCGGCTCGTCGCCGACCACGCGCGCGTCTGGGCGCGCGGCTCGACCATCACTGACCCCGCGCACCTGGAGGCGGCGAAGCGGCTCAGGCAGCAGTTCCAGGCACCCCGGCCGGCGCCGGTCGATGATCTGAGTTGGGATCTCGCGGAGTCTGCACGGGCGCTTTTTCGCAGAGATCGTCGGCTTCGAGCCGTCGGACGAATCACTCGGTGCACTGTCCGAGCGCATGGCTGAGGCCAGTCAGATGGACAGATGGAGTGGCCTCGCGCGTTGACGCGCGGAGCCTTTAGCATCTCGCCACTCCGAAAGTTCGTGGACGCGTCAAGCGGCTGCGCGCTGCAATGCGTAGGGCCGGGATTACGGCGTCGAGTCGCTCGGAGGGCACTCTCCAAGGAACCTTAGGTAGCACACTGCATCGCGAGTGACTTCCTCGCTGACGACGACCGTTTTCATGACCGTGTTCGGCGTGGATTGGAGCTTTCCTGCGCCGGCGCTGCTCCCATCCACCGTGGCGAAGGCATACCCGGCCGCGCGTTCCTGGAACTCCTGAAGCGCTGCGTAGTAGCCATCGCAGAGCTGCTGGCTCTCACTGTCGAGTGCGCGTTCATCGCACGCGAGCGTCCATTCGCCGCTCGCTGCGATTGCGCAGGCGGATGCGTACTGGCCGTCGTAGCAGACTAAGTTCCGTCAAGTTGAGGTACCTGTTTCGTCACCTCTGGCTCGACGACCAATGTCCACCGGTAAGGAGTGGCCAGCGCGTACGCGCCGACTCCGATGAGGGCGATCAGCATGACTCCGGCAACGGCCAGGCTGACCCACATCGCCCTTCGACTCCTCCTTCGAGTCGGGACGGCGCTGCCTGCCTCCGCGATGAATCGCCACGCGTTCGATTCGGAGTCCTCTAATTCGTTCGCCGTTAGCCATCGCTGGTAGGCGATCGCAGTGGCAGCATCCTGCAGCCCTTGAGGGCGGGGTGAAGTGTCGGGCACAAGCTCACGGTAGTGGTGGACTCGCCATCCACATGCGACACACGGGACTAGATCAGGTGCAGCCTCATGGGAGGATGGTCGGTGACGGCCGCGGCCGCGGCCGATCAACTATGTGACAGGGGATTGCATGGGTTCGTCCAGGCGCCGATTCGCACTCGTTCTGACTATCGTCTCAGCGCTGACGCTAACAGCCTGCAGTGCTGACGCGGTCACATCCGAGGCAGAGCCAACTGCGTCTCGTCTATCCACACCTTCGGCAACACCGTCGGAAACCATCAAGGCGCCGCCGCGCCCTCAGTACACCGCGGAGGAGCTGGAGGCGGTGCGGGTCGCCGGGTACGCGAGCATGGACTCACTCGATACGCTCTATTCGATCTGCGCCGATACAGACGGCATGTACCAGACCCGCGGGCCCATGAACGACGGACAGCGGGCCGAAGCGCGTGGCGCGTTGGTGCTGTGTCCCGATCATCCTGCCGCGGCCATCATGGGCGCCGACTCTCCGGTTCTCACTCCGGAGGAGCAGCAAAGAGCAGACGGACTTCGGTTCAGTGACGGACTTCACGCGGTCGGTGTGCGTATCCAGGCGGGCACATTCAGGACCGTCGGCGAGGTTCACGGTTGCTACTGGGCGCGACTGGATTCCAGCGGCAGGACCATCGCCAACGACTTCATTCCTGCTGCACCCCAAGTAGAGGTCACGGTTGAAGCATCGGACTTCTCACTGCACACAGATGGCTGCGGGGACTTCGTCCGAGTCGGCTGAAGGCCGCGTCAGTCGCCGGCTATCCCTCGCACATGGCTGGTGCTAGCGAGATCGATGAGTCACGCTGTGGACTTCACGGACAGCAGCATCCAAGTAATCGGTGGCGGTAAAGCCTTCGGCGCGCGCAAGCTCACTGAATCGCTCCAAGATCCCGTCCGGATCGTGGAAGGTGAAGCGTTCGGTTGGGCGCTCTCTGGGTGCAACGTGCACGTCGCCCGACAGAACGGCCGCCATCGCGTAGCGGAGCGCATCCGCCGTCGACAGCCCAAGTCCATCGCCAAACTCTCGCAGCGCGTTGAGGTTTGCAGGCGTCACGCGCACGCTCTTGCGCGTACCGGTAGATGGCATGCGCTCAGAGTAACTGAAGGCACCGGCGCCTTAACTGGCACAAACGATCGATTGAGGCCTACCGGACTGTCCGCCTTCCAGGTCAGGTCACACCCGCTGTTCTCCGCCTCGCGAGCCCGGCCACAAACGTAGGTCGCGGCCGCACCCGGGCGACGTACGTTTGTGACCGCCGCCGGCATCGCACCGCGCATGTAGTCCATATAACCAACCGCACCTACGGCCTCGCACGCGTCTCCACGCACAAGCAGGCGATCGATCGTCAACTGGATGCGCTGCACACTGCCGGCGTCCTCCCGGAGCACGTGATCATCGAGCAGGGAGTCTCGGGCGACAGCGCAAAGCGCGATGGGCTCGCCGCGCTGCTCGCCGTGGTGCGTGACGGCGATGTCGTCATGGTGGCAGAGCTCTCGCGCCTCGGGCGTCGCACCGTCGACGTGCTCACGCTGCTCCGTGAACTCAACGGCCGCGGTGTGGCGGTGCGATGCCTGCAGCCGGCGCTTACCTTCGATGGATCGCCCATCGCGACGCTCCTGGTCATCCTGCTCGCAGCCGCGGCAGAGCTTGAGTTGGAAACGCTCAGGAGCCGTACGAAGGAAGGGCTGGCGTCGGCTCGTGCGCGGGGTCGCGTGGGCGGCCGGCCGGCGGCACTGACCCAAGCACAGCGGCGCGAGGTGGTGCGGATGCGCTCAGAGGGTCGGACGACGAGCGAGGTGGCTGCGATCTTCGGCGTGAGTGAGCGGACGGTGCGCCGCGCGACGGCCGGGCCCTAACCGACGTACTCCTGGTCAATGATGTCGTTGACGTCCGATCACGAAGGGGCGCGAAAAGAGTGCGGGATCCACCGCAGGGTAATGGACGAGACCACCGAACAAGGAGACGTGAGATGGAGACTGAGACCACGAGCGCCGACATTGCCGAGCCGGTCGATTCGGCTGAGCGTCTGCAGGCGGATCTTGTCGCCGCCATCAACGCAGTGGATCCGCTTGTCTCCACAGGTGTTCTGGCGCCGGCCCGCTCGGGCGCCGAAACACTCTCGCTGGACACGCGTTCCCAACTGTTGGACGGCGGGATCTCCATGTGGGTCCTGATTGAGTCTTGGCACATGGACCGTCGCATCTGGCTGCGAACGAAGACGATTGGGCCGTGTACCGACAGCATCACGTGGAGCCGAGTGCCGTGGCAGTACGACATCGACAAGCTGGCGCGTGAGGCGGCAGCCGCCTGGGAGACCGTGCGACGCAGTTCGGACCAATCCAACGACAGCTGACACCGACGACGCCGGCGTGGCCGATGATGCGAACAACCAATGTCGTCACGCAATGCAACCAGCGAGATGTCGCGGCGGAGCGTCAAGATTGAACTGACCCGAAATCGATTACGGTTTGTCATGTACACCGTGCGCACGGGTCCGGCCCGGGGACTGGGCAGGATCCAACAACGACGCAGTCGCACGCCGTTCTACTGGGAGACCACCTTGTCCAACACCACTCCTCCGACGCCGGAACAGCCCAACGTGCCGGTTCCGGCGCAGCAGCCCTACGCGCAGGCTCCGCAGCAGCCGTACGCGCAGGTCCCGCCGCAGCCCTACGCTCAGGCTCCGCAGCCGTACGGGCAGGCTCCGCAGCAGCCCTACGCACCGGTCGCAACTAAGCCGGCGCGCAATGTGGTTGGTATCGTCGGTCTTTCGATTGCGGCGGCCGGGTTCCTGTTCGCCTGTATTCCTGGCATCCTCATCCTCGGCTGGATCCTCCTGCCGATCGGATTCATCGTGGGTCTCGTCTCGCTCTTCCTGAGTGGAAAGGCGAAGTGGCCTGGTCTCGTCGCTCTGATCGTCGCCGTGGTCGGTACGGTTGTCGGGTTCGTCGTCTTCTTCGCGCTCGCCGCTGGTGCTGTCAACGACGCCTTCGACAGCTCGGGCGACGTCACAGTTGGAGCGTCGACCGAAGCACCCGCGGACACCGATGAAGGAGACGACGCGCCCGCGGCAGCCGAGGGTACGCGCGAAAATCCCGTTGCCTTCGGTACTCCGATCAGCAACAACGACTGGGACATCAAGCTCAACTCGCTGGACGTGAACGGCAACGCGGCAGTTGCCGCTGCCAATCAGTTCAACGAGGCTCCGGCCGAGGGTAAGCAGTACATCATTCTGGACATGTCTGCCACGTACAAGGGCTCTGGTGACGGGACGTCGATGATGGTGCAGGTGGAGTATGTCGCCGCTGACGGCACGGTCATTTCAACGTGGGACAACTTCGTCTCCGGCATCGACCCGACGTTCGGTCAGGCAAGCCTGCTGGCTGGCGCCACCGACACCGGCAAGCAGGTCTTCCTGGTGCCGTCCACCCTCGACGGACTTATCCGCGTGACGCCCGGTGTGCTCGCAGACGAGGTTTACTTCAAGCTTCAGTAGTCAGACGCTGTCAGAGGCCCTGGCTGTCACCCGACAGCCAGGGCCTCCTTGCGTGCGAGGAGCGCGCCAGCGCTGCGTGCGCGCACCAAGTTCGTTGCGCGAATTCCAAACGCATTCCAAATGGCCCGGCGTGTCGCGGGCGATTTCGTCCCTTGGAGAGGCGCGCAATTCCGCTACTTCTTGCGCAATCCAGCGCCGATCGGACAAGCTTCGAGTACTGGAAGTACACCCACCTCACGATCGACGTCGTGCCCGGGCGCGGCGCCGGATTCAGCGTCGAGGGCCCCACCGGCAACCGCTTCATCATCCGCTCCCGCATGCTCGACGACGCCGAACTGACGGCCTTCGGGCTGAAACCCGGGGCCTGAGCGCATGACGCACGGTTTCGTTCTCGTTACAAAAACCGCGATCACGTGTCAAACCGCCGAAGCCGGGTGAAAGATGGCTAACCGGGCCCCGCCTTCCCGACGGGGCCGGCATCCACACAGCAGAGGTAACTCCATGGCACTGCATTCCACCTCCCGAGGCCGCGTCGGCCTCGCGGCCGTCGCGTTCGGCGCGTCGGCCCTTCTCCTGGCCGGCTGCGCCGGCGGATCGACCGGCGGATCGACCGACGGCGCCGCGTCGGGCGACCCGATCGTCGTCGGCACCACCGACAAGGTCACCACCCTCGACCCGGCCGGCTCGTACGACAACGGCTCGCTCGCGGTCCAGACCCAGGTCTTCCCGTACCTGGTCAACACCGACTACAACTCCACCGAGGTCGTCCCCGACCTCGCCGAGTCGGCCGAGTTCACCTCGCCGACCGAGTACACGGTGAAGCTTCCCGAGGGCCTGAAGTGGTCGAACGGCCACGACCTCACCAGCTCGGACGTGAAGTTCTCGTTCGACCGCAACGTCAAGATCGCCGACCCGAACGGCGCGTCGAGCCTGCTCTACAACCTCGACAGCGTGGAGACCCCCGACGACACCACCGTCGTCTTCAAGCTCAAGACGGCCAACGACCAGGTCTTCCCCTTCATCCTGACCTCCTTCCCCGGCGCCATCGTCGACGAAGAGGTCTTCTCGGCCGACGCCGTCACCCCCGACCAGGAGATCGTGGATGCCGACGCGTTCGGCGGCCCGTACTCGATCACGTCGTGGGACTTCAACAAGACCGTCGAGTTCACTCCCAACAAGAACTACAAGGGTCTGCTGGACGCCCCGGTCAACTCCGGCGTCATCCTCAGCTACTTCGCCGAGTCGTCGAACCTGAAGCTCGCCGTGCAGGAGGGCGACGTCGACGTGGCGTACCGCAGCCTCTCGGCCACCGATGTGGACGACCTCAGCGGCAACGACAAGGTGAAGGTCGTCGACGGCCCCGGCGGCGAGATCCGCTACATCGTCTTCAACTTCAACACCCAGCCGTACGGCGCGACCACCGCCGACGCCGACGCCGCCAAGGCGCTCGCCGTCCGTCAGGCCGTGGCCGACCTCGTCGACCGCGAGACCATCTCGACGCAGGTCTACAAGGGCACCTACACCCCGCTGTACTCCTACGTTCCCGAGGGCTTCACGGGAGCGACCGAGGCGCTGAAGGACCTGTACGGCGACGGTGACGGCGGCCCCGACGCGGCCAAGGCCAAGGCGACCCTCGAGGCCGCCGGTGTCACCGTTCCCGTCGAGCTGAACCTGCAGTACAGCCCCGACCACTACGGTCCCTCCTCCGGTGACGAGTACGCGCTGGTCAAGCAGCAGCTCGAGAAGGACGGCCTGTTCACGGTCAACCTGCAGTCGACCGAGTGGGTGCAGTACTCCAAGGACCGCACCGCCGACGTGTACCCGGCCTACCAGCTCGGCTGGTTCCCGGACTACTCCGACGCCGACAACTACCTGACGCCGTTCTTCCTGAAGGACAACTTCCTCGACAACCACTACGACAACCCCGAGGTGAACGATCTGATCCTGAAGCAGGCGGTGGAGCCGGATGCTGCCACGCGCACGGCGGACCTCGAGAAGATCCAGGACCTCGTCGCGCACGACCTGTCCACGGTGCCGCTGCTGCAGGGCGCCCAGGTCGCGGTGACCGGCGCGGACGTGAGCGGGGTCACCCTCGACGCGTCGTTCAAGCTGCGCTTCGCACCCATCACCAAGTAAGCGCGGCTCTGCGCACGGCGTTTCGTCTCGTCGCTGCGCTCCTCGCTCAACGACCGGGGTCCTCCGGCCTCGGTCGTTGAGCGAGCGCAGCGAGACGAAACGCCTTTCTCCGTAAGGTAGACATCCATGACGACCGACGTCGCAGACCCACCCGCAGCGCTGCAGGTGCCGAGAACACGAGGCGGCGGCTCCACCCTGGGCCGCTACATCCTGATCCGGTTCCTCCTGATCTTCCCGACCGTGCTGATCCTCGTGACGCTCGTGTTCTTCCTGATCCGGCTCACCGGCGACCCGATCACGGCGGCCCTCGGCGGTCGGCTGCCGGCCGATCAGCTGGCCGAGCGCATCCGCGAAGCCGGTTACGACCGGCCCATCTGGATCCAGTACTTCGAGTACCTCGGCCAGGTGTTCACCCTCAACTTCGGCACGACCCTCACCGACAACCAGCCGGTCGTGCAGGTGATCCTCGACTACGGCACCGCGACGCTCGAGCTCGTGGTCTACGCGCTGGTGGTCGCCTTCATCGTCGGCATCCCCCTGGGCCTCGTCGCGGCGGCGCTGCGCGATCGCTGGCCCGACGCGCTGCTGCGCGTGAGCGCGATCCTCTTCTACGCCACCCCGGTGTTCTTCGCCGGCATGGTCGGCAAGCTCGTGTTCGGCGTCTGGCTCGGCTGGCTGCCGATCTCGGGACGCGCGAACGTGCGCACCGAACTCGCCATCGGACGCGACGGCGGCACCGGCATCTACCTCATCGACGCGATCGCGTCGGGAAACCCCGCCTACGTGCAGGACGTGTTGCTGCACGCCGTGCTCCCGGCACTCACCCTCGGTCTGCTGACGGCCGGCATCTTCCTGCGCCTCGTGCGCACGAACGTCATCGGCACCTACAACATGCCGTACATCGACGCCGCCCGCTCCCGCGGCGTCGGCGAGGGGCGCCTGGTGCGCACGCACGCCTACCGTCCGGCGCTCATCCCGATCATCACGGTCATCGGTCTGCAGATCGCGCTGATGCTCGGCGGCGCGGTGCTGACCGAGACGACCTTCGAATGGAAGGGCCTCGGCTTCCAGCTGGCCGCCTACCTGTCCGCGCGCGACTTCGTCGCGGTGCAGGGCATCGTCGCGATGATCGCGATCATCGTCGCGCTCACCAACTTCGTCGTCGACATCCTCGCGGCGTTCATCGACCCGCGAGTGAGGTACTGACATGGCGAAGCGCCGCGTCCTCGACCGCCTCCCCGTCGTCCACCAGCTGCGCCAGAGCGTCGGCCTGCAGCGCGGGATGCTGGTGGCCGGCCTCGTGCTCACCGCGATCTTCCTGCTGTGCGCGCTGCTCGCGCCGTGGCTCGCGCCCTACAGCTACAGTCAGCTCTCCGGTCCCGACGGCAACTTCGGGGCGCAGCAGCCGCCGAGCGGCGCGCACCTGCTCGGCACGACCGTCGGCGGGTACGACGTGCTCTCCCGCGTCATCTGGGGTGCGCAGACCGCGCTGTACGTCGTGATCGTCGCGATCGTGCTGTCGGTGTTCATCGGCATCCTGCTGGGACTGGTCTCCGGCTACCTCGGCGGCTGGGTCGATCGGGTGCTCGTCGTCATCGCCGACGCGATCTACGCCTTCCCGACGCTGCTGCTGGCGATCGTCGTGGCCATCGCGATCTCGCGTGGCCAGTCGGACCTGCGCTCCGGGATCATCTCGGCCGCGGCATCCATCACCGTCGTGTTCATCCCGCAGTACTTCCGTGTCGTGCGCGCCGAGGTGATCCGGGTGAAGTCCGAGGCGTTCGTCGAGTCCGCGAAGGTCATCGGCGCGTCGACGCCGCGCATCATGTTCCGCCACGTGCTGCGCAACTCCACCCGCACGCTGCCGCTGATCGTCACGCTCAACGCGTCGGAGGCGATCGCCACTCTCGCCGCGCTCGGCTTCCTCGGATTCGGCATCGAGCCGACCGCGGCGGCGGAGTGGGGCTACGACCTCAACAAGGCGCTCAGCGACGTCGCCGCCGGCATCTGGTGGACTTCCATCCCGCCGGGCATCGCGATCGTCCTGACGATCCTCGGCATCACGCTCATCGGCGAGAGCCTCAACGACCTCGCCGACCCGCGCCTGCGCGCCCGGCGCCGGGCGAAGGCGCAGACGCCGGCCGACGCGGTCGCCGCGCGCCAGCCGACTTCGCAGGAGTTCATGGGAGAGGTGCAGTGATGACGACGGCATCCACCGACCGCCTGGCGGTCGACATCCGGCACCTCGACGTCACGTTCGCGACCGACGGGGGCGACGTCCACGCCGTGCGCGGCGTCTCGCTCGACGTCCGCCCCGGCGAGGTGCTCGCCATCGTCGGCGAGTCGGGCAGCGGCAAGACGGTGACGGCCCGCACGATCCTGGGGCTGCTGCCCGAGACGGCGCTCACGCAGGGCGCCGTCGTGCTCGACGGGATCGATGTCGTCGGCCTCGACCGCGACGGGCTGCGGCGCGTGCGCGGCGAGAAGGCCGCCATGATCTTCCAGGAGCCCTCCACCGCGCTGAACCCCGTGTTCACCGTGGGCTGGCAGCTCATCGAGGGGCTGCGCGCCCACGGCAAGTACTCGAAGGCGGAGGCGAGAGCGCGCGCCGTGGACATGCTGCGCCGCGTCGGCATCCCCGACCCGGATCGCCGCGTCGACGACTACCCGCACCAGTTCTCCGGCGGCCAGAAGCAGCGCATCGTCATCGCGATGGCACTCGCGCTGAACCCGACCGTCATCATCGCCGACGAGCCGACGACGGCCCTCGACGTCACCGTGCAGGCCGAGATCCTCGACCTGCTGCGACGCCTGCGCGACGAGGACGGCACCGCGATCGTGCTCATCACCCACAACATGGGTGTCGTGGCCGATCTCGCCGATCGGGTGGCGGTCATGTTGAACGGCGAGGTCGTCGAGACGGCACCGGCGAGCGAGCTCTTCGCCGCTCCCCGCCACGAGTACACCCAGCGCCTGCTCGCGGCGGTCCCGCGCCTGGAGATCGTCGATCGCCGGCTGCCGCAGTCCGCGGCATCCGCGGCGCCCCTGGTCGTCGCCGACGAGCTCGTCATCGAGTATCCGGGGCGCCTGGGCCGGCCGACCTTCCGCGCCGTCGACGCGGTGAGCTTCACGATCTCGCCCGGCGAGGTGGTGGGCCTGGTCGGTGAGAGCGGCTCGGGCAAGACGACCATCGGCCGTGCGATCGCGGGTCTCACGCCGGTCAGCGGCGGGTCGCTGCAGGTGCTGGGCGCCGAGATGCTCGGGATCACCGAGCGGCGCTTCCGCCCGCACCGCAAGGATCTGGGGTTCGTGTTCCAGGACCCGGCGACGAGCTTCAATCCGCTGCTGACGATCGCGCAGAACGTCGCCGAGCCGCTCATCGTGCACGGCGGCGCCCGCAACGCCGCCGCCGCGCGGCCGAAGGTCGATGAGCTGCTCGAGGCGGTGCAGCTGCCGGCCGCGTTCGGCGACCGTTTCCCGCATGAGCTGTCCGGCGGGCAGCGTCAGCGGGCCTCGCTCGCGCGCGGGCTGGCGCTGGATCCCAAGCTGCTGATCGCCGACGAGCCCACGAGCGCGTTGGACGTGTCGGTGCAGGCGCGGGTGCTCGAGCTGTTCGGCGAGCTGCAGGAGCGGTTCGGGTTCGCGACGCTGTTCATCACGCACGACCTCGCGGTCGTCGACATGCTCGCGCACACCGTCGTGGTCCTGCAGGGCGGCAGGATCGCCGAGACCGGGCCGACGGCGCAGGTGCTGGGCAACCCGCAGAACGATTACACCCGCAAGCTCATCGCTTCGCTGCCCGTGCCCGATCCGGTCGAACAGGCGCAACGCCGCGCGGCGTGGAAGTCGGGTCATATCATCTGAGCATGACGAGCCCGACGGCCGACCCGCGTGACGATCAGCACACGTACGCGGGCGAGCGGGTCAAGGCGTTCGCCGACGCGGTCGTGGCCATCGCGATGACGCTGCTCATCCTGCCGCTGATGGAGTCGATCGCGGACGTCGCGGCATCCGACCTCTCGGCGGAGCACTGGTTCGCCGAGCACCAGCAGCAGCTGGTCAGCTTCGTGATCAGCTTCGTCATCATCGCGATGTTCTGGGTGAACCACCACCGCATGTTCGCGCCCGTGCACCGCGTGACGAACGTGCTCATCTGGATCGTCGTCGCGTGGTTGCTGTCGATCGTGTGGCTGCCGGTCGCGACGGCGATGTCGGGACAGATGGATGCCGACGACCCCCTCGTGAAGACCGTCTACATCGGCAGCATGATCCTCGCGAGCCTGCTGACCCTCGCCCAGCGGCTGTACCTGCGGCGCCACCTCGACCTCGGCGATCTCGACCGCACCGAGCTCACGCGGGGCCTCGCCGTGGACCTCGCGATGTCGACGCTGTTCGCGATCGCCCTTGTGGTCGCGGTCGCCGTGCCGGCCGTGGGCTACTGGGCGCTGTTCGTCATGTGGCTGATGGGTCCGGCGCAGCTGCTGTTCCGCCGGATGCTGGGGGTCAGGGAGTGACGCCGCTGAAGAGCCCGCCCAACAGCCCGCCGAACACGCCGACCTGGCCGAGCAGCATGACGACCACGATCACCCCGAAGACCACGATGAAGCCCCACGGGACGCCGCGCTTGAGCCGTCGCCCCTGCGGCGCGACGCCCGGCGGTGGGCGCAGGAGCGCGGCGGGTGCCGCGAACGGCAGCGCGGTCGCGCCGGCCGGGGC
>JAEYAG010000166.1 GCA_023451265.1 Actinomycetes bacterium
GGTTGCGCACCGGCACCGTCGCCCGCGGGACCGAGGTGGCCGCCGCCCTGCGCGCGCACCTGCCGGGCGCCGTCCGCACTCCCGCCGGCGGATGGCTGAGCCTCGACCGGTGGCCCGGCGCCCACCCGTTCGATCCGGCGTGGCCGCAACGAGCACGGAACGAGGCGGCCCTGCTGCAGCGGTGGGGCATGATCGCCCCCGACGGTACGGCTCCCCGGTGGGCGGCGCCGCTGGCGGCGGGATCGGCCGTCGACGTCGACGCCCTGCAGGCGCTGCTGCCGACCGAGGTCGACCGCGTCTACCTGCAGAACGATCTCACCGCCATCGCCCCGGGGCCGCTGCAGCCCCAGCTCGACGTGCGGCTGCGATCGATGGCGCACCGCGAATCGCGCGCCCAGGCCTCGACCTACCGCTTCACGACCGACACCCTCGCCGACGCCCTGACGGCGGGCGAGACGGCCGAGACGCTGCGGACGTTTCTCGAAGAGCTGTCGCTCACCGGCCTCCCCCAGCCCCTCGCCTACGAGATCGAGCGCACCGCGCGGCGTCACGGCACGCTCCGCGTCGGCCCGGACTGGCAGGGCCGCACGCGCGTGACGAGCGACGACGAGGCGCTGCTGCGCACGATCGCCGTCGACCAGGCGCTGCGCCCGCTCGGGCTCATCCGCGACGGCACCGACCTCGTCACCCGCAGCGGCGCCGACACGGCGTTCTGGATGCTCGCCGACGCCCGCTACCCGGTCGTCGCGGTCGACGCCGACGGCGGCCGGCGGCGCCTGGACCGCCATCGCCTCGCGGACGAGCTGCCCGCGGCATCCGACCCCGCGGCGATCTACGGACCGCTCGTCGCCCGCCTGCGCGCCGCACAGGGCTCCGACGCCGAAGCGGCGTGGCTCGGCCGCGAGCTCGAGCAGGCCGTGCGCGCCCGCGCCACCATCGTCGTCGCCGTGCGGCTGCCCGACGGGACCGCCCGCGAGTTCACGATCGAGGCGACCGGCCTCGGCGGCGGCCGGCTGCGGGGTCTCGACAAGATGGTCGACGTCGAGCGCACCCTCCCGGTGTCGAGCATCAGCGGCATCCGCCCGGTCTGACCGCGCTTCTCCGGCGCCGTGACGCGCCTGCCGCGGCGGGCGCCGGTAGACTTGCACGTTATGGCTGACGGCCCCCTCATCGTGCAAAGCGACCGCACCGTGCTGCTCGAAGTCGCCCACCCCGAGGCGGAGACGGCGCGGCACGAGCTCGCGATCTTCGCCGAGCTCGAACGCGCACCCGAGCACATCCACACCTACCGCGTCACGCGACTGGGGCTGTGGAATGCGCGCGCGGCCGGACATTCCGCCGACGACATGCTCGCCACGCTCGACCGCTGGTCTCGCTTCCCGGTGCCGGCGTCGGTCTCGATCGACATCCGCGAGACGGTAGACCGCTACGGGCGTCTCGTCATCGAGCGGGATGCCGAGGGCGCGCTCATCCTGCGGGGTTCCGACGCCGCCGTCCTCGCCGAGGTCGCCAAGAACAAGCGCATCCAGCCGCTGCTCGTCGGCCATCCCTCCCCCGACACGTACGTCATCGACACGTGGGCGCGCGGGCACATCAAGCAGGAGCTGCTGAAGATCGGCTGGCCCGCCGAGGACCACGCCGGCTACACGCCCGGCACCCCGCACGAGATCGACCTGCACGAGGACGGCTGGACGCTCCGCCCGTACCAGCGCAAGGCCGTCGACGTCTTCAGCGAGGGCGGCTCGGGCGTCGTGGTGCTCCCCTGCGGCGCCGGGAAGACCCTCGTCGGGGCCGCGGCGATGGCCGAGACGAAGACGACCACGCTCATCCTCGTGACCAACACCGTCAGCGCCCGGCAGTGGCGCGACGAGCTGCTCAAGCGCACGTCGCTCACGCCCGAGGAGATCGGCGAGTACTCCGGGCAGGCCAAGGAGGTCAAGCCGGTCACGATCGCGACGTACCAGATTCTGACGGCCAAGCGGAAGGGCGAGTACGCCCATCTGGCGCTCCTCGACGCGCTGGACTGGGGGCTCATCGTCTACGACGAGGTGCACCTGCTGCCCGCGCCGGTGTTCAAGCTCACCGCCGACCTGCAGGCCCGACGGCGGCTGGGACTGACCGCGACCCTCGTCCGGGAGGATGGCCGCGAGGGCGACGTGTTCAGCCTCATCGGCCCTAAGCGCTTCGACGCGCCGTGGAAGGAGATCGAGGCCCAGGGGTTCATCTCCCCCGCCGTCTGCTACGAAGTGCGGGTGGATCTCCCGGCATCCGACCGACTGGAATACGCCGCCTCCGCCGACGACGAGCGCTACCGGCTCGCCGCCACGGCGCACGCCAAGATCGGCGTCGTCCGCGACCTCGTCGCCCGGCACGCGGGCGAGCAGATCCTCGTGATCGGGCAGTACCTCGACCAGATCGACGTCCTCTCCGAGGCGCTGGATGCCCCGAAGATCACCGGCGCGACGCCCGTCGATGAGCGGGAGGAGCTCTACGGCGCGTTCCGCGAGGGGCGGATCCCGGTGCTCGTGGTGTCGAAGGTCGCCAACTTCTCGATCGATCTGCCGGAGGCCTCCGTCGCGATCCAGGTGTCGGGATCGTTCGGATCACGGCAGGAGGAGGCCCAGCGCCTCGGCCGGCTGCTGCGCCCCAAGACGAGCGGGCACACCGCGAGCTTCTACACGCTCATCGCGCGCGACACCGTCGACCAGGACTTCGCGCAGAACCGGCAGCGGTTCCTCGCCGAGCAGGGGTATAGCTACACGATATTGGACGCCGAGGGGCTTAATGCCGCGTAGTTGCCGCGCCGGCGCCGGCGGCATCGTGTCGCGAAAGCAGGCTGAATCGGCGCTCGCCCGCCCCGAACCGGCCAGAAAGCGCGATTCGCCCTGCTTTCAGAACGCCGGCGGCGCGGGCCACGCCGCCGGGGCAACCGGGACAGC
>JAEYAG010000197.1 GCA_023451265.1 Actinomycetes bacterium
CGGGGGTGTTCCAGACGCGCGGCGCCACGGCGCTCGTCTTCCGCGGCGATGACGGTCTGGACGAGCTGACGACGACGGGGCACAGCCGGGTGTGGGAGATCAGCCGCGGCGACATCCACGAGCACGACCTCGATCCGCGTGACGTCGGCATTCCGCTGGCCGACATCGGCGATCTGCTCGGCGGCGACGCGGCGCACAACGCCGCCGTCGTCCACCGCGTGCTCGACGGCGAAGCCGGGGCGGTGCGGGACATCGTGCTGCTGAACGCGGCCGCCGGCATCGTGTCGTACGAGCTGTTCCGCGATGCCACCCAGGTGCAGTTCCCCATCGTCGAGCGCCTGGCACGCGCGCGCGACACGGCGGCGGCGGCGATCGACAGCGGCGCGGCGGCGGCGAAGCTCGCGGCCTGGGTGGAAGCCACGTCCGCGTAAGTGGTCTGACCACTAGGGTTTTCTCCGGCCCGTCCTCTGGTGCGCCTTCCGCGGTGACGGCTACGTTGAACTCAACAGCCGCTCCCGGAAGGAACGCCCCCATGTCAGAAGAAGTCGTCGCCACCGCGGACACTCTCGAGCCCCCGCAGAAGAAGGTGGGGATCGTCAAGGTCGCCGGCATTCTCGGCATCCTCGGCGGCATCGCCCTCATCGTCGTCGGCGTCGTCGTCTGGGTGATGGTCTCCACCCAGCTGCGCGCCGAGAACATCACCGTTCCCGACGACGCGATGGCCTTCCAGGGTCAGACCGTGGCCGGTCCCTTCACCGCCTACGTGCAGGCCGACATCATCCAGCACCACGCGCTCGAGGCCTCGGGTGGCAAGACCTACGCCGAGCTGCCGCAGGACGACCCGGTGCGCGCGACGATGATGAACGCATCGTTCCTCCGCGCGTCGCTGTTCACCTCCGTCGTCTCGTTCGGTGTCGCGGCATTCGCAATCGGCATCGGCATCCTGTCGATCCTCTTCGGTCTCGCGCTGAACCGACTGGCCGCCGTGCCGGTGATCGTCCGCCGGTCGGCCGTCACCCGCTCGTAACGCGATCGGAGGGGCCTGCGCGATTGCGCAGGCCCCTCCGGCATCCGTCATCGTGGATCCCGTCGACGCGCTCCTGGAGATCGCGACCCTGCTCGAACGCGAGCGGGCGTCGCGATATCGTTCGTCCGCCTTCCGCACCGCCGCCGCCGTCGTCGAGGGGCTGACCCCGGCGGAGCGGGCGGATGCCGCGGGCCTGCGCCGGCGCAAGGGGATCGGCGATTCGTCGTTCGCGGTCATCCAGGAGGCGCTCGCGGGACAGGTGCCGCGCTACCTCGTGGAGCTCCGTGAGCGCTACGCCCCGGCACGATCGGCACTGCGGTCGGCGCTGCGGGGAGACCTGCACTGCCACTCCGAGTGGTCGGACGGCACGACCCCGATCGCGCAGATGGCAGCGGCGGCGCGGGGGCTGGGGCACGAGTACCTCGCTCTCACCGACCACTCACCACGGCTGCGGGTGGCGAACGGGCTCTCGCCGGAGCGGCTGCGGGCGCAGCTGGAGGAGATCCCGGCATACTCCGACGACGGCTTCACCCTGTTGAGCGGAATCGAGGTCGACATCCTCGACGGCGGCGAGCTCGACCAGGAGCCTGAGCTGCTCCAGGCGCTCGACGTCGTCGTGGCGTCGGCGCACTCGAAGCTGCGGATGGAGGCGGCGCCGATGACCCGCCGGCTGGTGACGGCGGTCTCCAGCGGTGAGGTGGATGTGCTCGGCCACGTCACGGGGCGCCTCATCACCGGCTCGCGGGGCACGCGCCCGCCGTCGACGTTCGATGCCGGCGCCGTGTTCGATGCGTGCGCCGCGCACCGGGTCGCTGTCGAGATCAACTCCCGGCCGGAGCGCGAGGACCCGCCCGACGACCTCATCGCGCTGGCACTGGAGCGCGGATGCCTGTTCTCGATCGACTCCGACGCGCACGCGCCCGGTCAGCTGGGGCTGATCGACGAGGGCGCGGCGCGGGCCGAGCGCCTCGGCGTCCCGGCCGAGCGCATCGTCACGACGTGGCCGCTCGATCGCCTGCGGGCGTGGCTCGCGCGCTGACGCGGAGGCGCCGGGGTCGGTTCGTCCGTGTTCATCCGTCGCAAACTGCGGCTTCTGGGCTGGGTAGTCGCGATATCCGCCGGATGAAGGGGGAGGCGGCGGGGTTCGTCTGTCGCGAACTGCGGCTTCCGGGGCGGGTAGTCGCGATGTGTGAAGGATGAGGGGGTCAGGCGTCGGCGCGGGCGGCGAGCGCGGCGGCCGCGCGGCCGGCGGAGGCGCCGAGTCCCCAGCGCTCGGCCAGGGCCTCGAGCTCGCCGGCATCCGTCGCCCGGATGCGCGCGTCGATCTCGCCGAGGTCCAGGTCGCGCACCACCTCGACGACGCGGGGCGCGACGGCGAGGTAGTCCGCGGCGGCGAGGATCTTCGCGCGGATGCCGGCGGTCATCCCCGTGCCGGATTCCGCCGCCGCGACGATGCCGGCGAGGTCGCCGTGCGCGGCGAGCAGGCTCGCGGCCGTCTTCTCCCCGATGCCGGCGACGCCCGGCAGCCCGTCCGAGGCGTCGCCGCGCATGACGGCGTAGTCCGCGTACTGCTCGGGGAGCACCCCGTACCGGCCGACGATGGCCGCCGCGTCGAGCAGCTCGAGATTGCTCATCCCGCGGCCCGTATATACGACCCGGACGCCGCGCTCGTCGTCGACGAACTGGAACAGGTCGCGGTCGCCGGTGACGACGTCGACCGGCAGGGTGGACTGCGTGGCGAGCGACCCGATGACGTCGTCGGCTTCGTGGTCCGCTGCACCGACGATGGGGATGCCGAGGGCGCCGAGCTCTGCCCGGATGAGCGGAACCTGGGCCTCGAGCGGATCGGGAACGACCTCGACGTCGGGGCCGGCGGCGACCGCCTCGGCGACGCGATGCGTCTTGTAGCTCGGGATGAGATCGACGCGCCACTGCGGGCGCCAGTCGTCGTCCCAGCACGCGACCAGGTGCGTCGGTTCGTACGTCGCGACGAGCTTGGCGATCATGTCGAGCAGGCCTCGCGCCGCATTCACGGGCGTCCCGTCGGGGGCACGTACGGTGTCAGGCACGCCGTAGAACGCGCGGAAGTAGAGCGACGCGGTGTCGAGCAGCATGAGACGGTCGGGCATGCGCGGAGTCTATCCGCGGCGAGGTGCCGGACGGTGGGTCAGCAGCCGACGCCGGCGGGATCTTCGATGCACGTCCGGTCGACGAGCGCCGTGCGCGCCTCGAGAACGTCGACCGTCGCGCTGGCCGTCGGGATCGCGAGCAGTCCGGGCACGGGCACCCACCCACTGCCGAAGTCGACCTCCGCCGCGTACCGCACGAGGGCGGATGCCGTGTACGTTCCGCGCGCGGCATAGGCATGGCTCGTCGGCGTCGCGCTGAACTGGGGGAGGCCGAGCGCAGACAGGGACCGGCCGCCGTCAGCGGCGGTGCGCGTCGCCCCGTCGCCGTAGGAGAAGACGACTGAGTCGGGCGTGAACCGCACGGTCACCGGGAGATCGAACAGCTCGCCGGTCTGCTCGTGGGCCGTCGCGGTGACGACGAAGTTGACCGGCATGCCGACGATGCCGACTCCGTCGGGTTCGTCGGTGAGCGCGAGGGCCGCCGGCGCGAAGGACGCGACGTCGTTCAACGTCGGGCGGAGTACCTCGACCTCGTATGTGATCGGCAGCCGATAGCAGAGCGCGCCGACGCACTCGGGGGCTGGTGCGGGAGCCGCCGCATCCGTGTCGCGACCGCTCCCGCCGCGGTCGCCACCTCCGCCCGTGATGTCCCGCCCGCCCGGAATCGTCCCGGAGACCTCGACTGCGGAGCCGGTGTTCTTCGGTGGGCAACGTTCGAGCTGGAAGTCGATCGCGGTGCATCCCGCGACCCCTGCCACGGCCAGGCCGAGAAGTACGCTCAGCATTTCTCCTCGCTCGGAGTGCTTTGAGAGATGAGGGTGCCGGCGCTCGTCCAGATCGCTTCAATGTCGACCGAAAACTGGTCTGGACGTGTAGCCGGAGTGATGTCGGTCCCAGTGGCGTCAAGCACGCGCGCTTTGCTCATGTCCACGCAAGCGTGCACAGACGCTGAGTACACGGTGGCGTCGATCTGATCTAACGCTGTCACGGAGATAGGGCCACGTAGCTCAAGCTGCTCGAGCTCCAGCTGGCGGTCGCTATCGATCGCTTCCTCAAGGGCCTGGCCGGTGAGAAAGACCAGCGGATCGACGGACTCATCTCCGGTCTGACGGGCACTCAGGGCATCGATGTACGCACGGTAGGTGTCTTCCGCGGCGGCGAAGGCCTCCTCCTCTGAGGCGAAGCCGGTCGGCGAGGGCGTCGGCGCGGGGTCCGGCATGCACGCCGTCAGGGCCGCGAGCGCCAGCAGCGCCGCCGCCGCGTGCGCCGTCCGACGCCACCGTCCCTGTGCCATGCGCCCCACGTTAGCCATCTCCGCGCGGACGCGATGAGGTTATCCACACGTACGATCGAGCCCATGTCCTTCGGAGTCGCCGCGCAGGGAAGAACGCCGTCCGCCGACGCTCCGTGCCCATGTGGCGGCGGCACCTACGGCACGTGCTGCGGCCCGGTGCTCGCCGGTGTCCCGGCGGCGACGGCGGAGCAGCTCATGCGGTCGCGGTTCACCGCGTTCGCGCTCGGACACGCACGTCACGTGCGCGACTCCTGGCATCCCTCGACGGCCCCGGACTCCGTCGACCTGGAAGACGTACTGCGCTGGGAGCGGCTCGACATCGTCCGCACCGAGGAGGGACAGCCCGGCGATCGTCGCGGTCTCGTCGAGTTCGTCGCGTCGTGGCGCGACGCGCGCACGGGGGAGAGCGGGCGGCTCCACGAGGTGAGCCGGTTCCGATTCGCGCTCGGCCGGTGGTACTACCTCGACGGGCAGGTCGACGCCGACGGGTGACCTCGACCCCCGCGTGCGGGCGTAACGTGATGTCCATGTCGCCGACCCGCCCGGACCGCGCCACAGCGCAGCCCGAGTCGACGCAGCCCGAGTCCGCAGCGCAGCCCGAGTCGACCGCTCAGCCCGAGTCGATGCTCACGGTGCTCATCGCGTTCGGCGCGAACCTGCTCATCGCGATCGCCAAGACCGTCGCCGCCGTGCTGACCGGCGCCGCCAGCATGCTCGCCGAGGCGGCGCACTCGTGGGCCGACACCGGCAACGAGGTCTTCCTCTACGTCGCCGCGCGGCGCGCGGTGCGCCCGCGCGACCCGCGGCATCCGGCCGGCTACGGTCGCGACGCCTACGTCTGGTCGCTGTTCGCAGCCTTCGGGCTCTTCGCCGTCGGCGCGGGAGTGTCGATCATGCACGGCATCCAGGAGCTGCTGCGTCCCGAACCCGCTGAGCTGTTCGGCGTCTCCTACGCCGTGCTGGGGGTGGCGTTCGTCCTCGAGGGCACCTCCTTCCTGCAGGCGCTGCGCCAGTCGCGGCGTCACGCGCGAGAGAGCCATCGCGACCTGCTGGACTATGTGATGGGCACGTCCGACCCGACGCTGCGCGCGGTGTTCTTCGAGGATGCCGCGGCGCTCATCGGCCTCGTTATCGCGTTCGCCGGCATCCTGCTGCACCAGATCACGGGGTCCGCCGTGCCCGACGCCGTCGGCTCGATCCTCGTGGGCGTGCTCCTCGCGGTCGTCGCCGTCGTGCTCATCCGGCAGAACCGGCGGTTCCTCGTCGGGGTCGTGGTCGAGCCTGAGGTGCGCGCCGCCGCGGTGCAGCGGCTGCTCGCCCAGCCGGACATCGCCCAGATCACCTACCTGCACATCGAGTACGTCGGCCCCGGCCGGGTCTTCCTCGTCGCGGCCGTCGACCTCGAGGGCGACACCCCCGAGCACACCGTCGCCGCGCGGCTGAATGCGATCGAAGACGAACTGGCACGCAGCCCGCGGGTGGCATGGGCGGTGTTGACCCTGTCGCGCCCCGGCGCACCCGCGCTGGACCCGCAGCACCCCGCCGACCCGCTCGTGGGCTGACGACACCGGTGGGGTCAGGGCGATATCGCCCGCGGCGGGCCCGCGATCTCTGATACCCTGGACTGTCACTCGTGTGGCTCTTCGCCGTGCAATCGTGACGCGCAATCCCTGACCGACCGCTCCGGCGGCGGCATCCGCTCGTCTTCGGACGGATGCCGAGGCGGCATCGCCGCGCCGGAGCCCGACATCCAACCCAACAAGGACAACCCACTACATGACTACCGCAACGACCGCCCCGGCCACCAAGCAGGTCGCCATCAACGACATCGGATCTGCTGAGGACTTCCTGGCCGCGGTCGAGAAGACCCTGAAGTTCTTCAACG
>JAEYAG010000202.1 GCA_023451265.1 Actinomycetes bacterium
TCCCCAACCGCGCCGCGATCTGCGCTTTCGGAACCCCGTCCGAAGCCAGCCTCCTGATCAGCGCCCAGTCCTCCAAAGTGATCACTCTCCAATCGTTGAGTGTTCACTTTTCGAGCGCCGCTATCGATCAGTTCTCGAGCGCCGCCGACACGCGGAAGGTCACATCGGTGGAGAGACCTGGTTATTCAGCGTCTGGGGAGAGGGCGATGCAGCTAACTCCTTCGATGTGGTGTCGGAGCGCACCGAAGGTCGCTGATCCTCCCGTGCCGTTCCCGGATCGAAGGAGTTGGGTACCGTGGCGCGGGGGCTCAGCGGCGGGCGACGCCCGGGTGGGCGGCGAGGTAGGCCTCGAAGGCTTCGCGAGAGGTGAGCGCGGGCGTGTAGCCGAAGTCTCGCTTCAGCGCAGTGTTGTCGAGCACCGGGCGGTACCGCAAGAACCGCACCTGCTCGGGGCCGTGCGGTGTCAGACGCAGCGCGCGGCCGACCCGCAGTGCCAGACCCAGGACGGATGCCGGGACGCGCGCCACCGGCTTGCCCAGGCGTGCCGCGATCTCGGGCACCGTCATCCGGCCGTCACCGGCGACGTTGCAGATGCCGGCCGGTCCGTCGGTGGCGGCGCGCGCCATCGCCGCGGCGACGTCGTCCACCCACACGAACACGAAGGGGGAGTCGGAGCCGCGCACCGCCAGGATGCGGCGGCCGTCCCACAGCGCCGTGATCTGGTTCTGCACCGTCGGGCCCAGGATCGTCCCGATGCGGAACACGACCTGCTCCAGCTCCGGATGCGCGCTCCGGTACTCGGCGAGCATCTCCTCGACGAGGCGCTTGTGGCGCGAGTACGCGAACTCGTCGTTGCCGCGCACCGGGTCGCTCTCGCGCAGCCACTCCGGACTGTCGGCGTGGTAGCCGTACGCCGCCCCGGAGGACGAGACGACGATCCGCCGCACCCCCGCGGCGACGCACGCCTCGAGCACGTGCCGCGAACCGTCGACGTCGACCCGGTACTCCAGGTCGTGGTCGCGACCCGGGTTGACGATCGCCGCGAGGTGCACGACGACGTCGATCGCGTGTCGGCGTAGCAGCGGCTCGAGCGTGCCCGCGCGCGTGACGTCGCACTCCTCGTAGACGACGCCGTCCTGCGGATTCCGCGGCATCCGCACATATCCGGCCACCACGAGCTCGACGTCGGGCCGCCCGAGAAGCGCCGCCGCGACGTGCCCGCCGAGGAAGCCCGCGCCGCCGGTGATCAGCACCCGGGTCATGGCGTCGCCTCGCGGGCCGCCGCGGCCATCCCGCGCCGGCTGGCGTCGCCCTTGGCCGATCCGGTGCGGCGCTTCGTATGACGTGCCCACAGCGCCGCGACGACGAGCCCCGCGATGATGTCCCACACGCCCCACCAGCCGGCGACGATTGCCATGCCGCCGAGTCCTCCGAAGAACGTGAAGATCAGCCCGAGTCCGAGGCCGGCATTGCGGATGCCGACTTCGAACGTCATGGCCTTGCGTTCGCGCGTGCCGAGACCGCCGACGGTCGCGGTGGTCCAGCCGATCGCGAGGGCGACGGCGTCGTGGATCGTGACGGCCAGCACGATGAGCCCGAGGAAGGCGATGAAGTACTGCCAGTTGCCGGCGAGGGCCGCGACGATGAAGGCCAGCAGCGCGATGAGCGAGAACCACTTCACGAACGGCTGCACGCGCGCGGCGAGCCGAGGCAGGCGGTTGCGCACGGTCAGGCCGATCGCGAACGGGAGACCGATCACGAGCAGGATCTCCAGCAGCATCTGCCAGCCGTTGAGCGAGACGACGTGCAGCAGCGCCTTCGTGTCCGCCCGCAGCGAGCCCCAGAAGGCGACCGACAGGGGCAGCACGAAGATGTAGATGAGGTTCGACACCGCCGTCATCGACACCGACAGGGCGACGTTGCCGCCCGAGCGGTGCGTCAGCACCTGCGAGATGTTGCCCGGTGGGCAGCACGCCACGAGGATCATGCCGAGCGCCATCGAGGCCGTGACCGGCAGGATCAGCGTCAGACCGAACGTCACGGCGGGCAGCACGAGCAGTTGCGCGATGACCGCGATGATCATCGGACGGGGTTTGCGCGCCACGACTTTGAAGTCGTCGATGGTGACGTCGAGGGCCACGCCCAGCATGATGAGCCCGAGCACGACGTTGAGGATGACCAGCGTGCCGGGGTTGAAGTTCAGGACGATCTCGTCGGGGTTCATCGCTGGGCTCCGAGACTGGTCCGCGCCTTCCGCACCGCACCGCGATACGCGTCTTTGTTGACGTAGTACGACATTCGGGCAAGGCCGAGGTACCGGTAGCCGCCGGTGAGGTCGGGCCAGGGCTCGTCGGCGACCCGGCGGCGGAACGCCGCCTGCGCCGCGGCATCCGCCGTCAGGTACGTCGCGATGAGCTCGGCCTGCTCGTACCGGCCCTGCCAGCCGATGCCGGACGCCTCGATCATGCCCATCACGTACAGGCCGTTGAACGACGGCGGGAAGATGTTGAGGTACAGCTTCGGCGCCATGCCGGTCCAGTTGAGGGCCGCGCGGTCGACGAACGGGTAATCCAGCGTGTAGCCGGTCGCCAGCAGCACCGTGTCGTACTCTCCGCTCGTCCCGTCGCGGAAGTGCACCGTCTGCCCGTCGAAGCGGTCGATGTCGCTGCGGATGCCGATGTCGCCCTGACCGAGGTGGTTCAGCACGAGCGTGTTGACGATCGGGTGCGACTCGTAGATCCGGTAGTCGGGCTTCGGAAAGCCGAAGCGCACCGGGTCGCCGGTGAACGCGCGCAGCACGCGCGTGTCGACGAACTGCTTGATCCGCGCCGGGAGCGGACGCCCCTGGTTGAGGGTGTCGGAGGGTCGGCCGAACAGGTACCGCGGGACGAAGTAGTAGCCCCGCCGCACGCTCATGTCGACGGATGCCGCGTGGTGGACGGCATCGACGGCGATGTCGCACCCGGAGTTTCCGGCCCCGACGATGAGCACCCGCCTGCCGTCGAGCTGGCGTGCGCTCTTGTACTGCGACGTGTGGAAGATCTCCCCGGTGAACGTCCCGGGGAACGTGGGAACGGCGGGCTCCGCGAGCGTGCCGTTGGCGAGGATGACGGCGTCGAATCGTTCTGTCGTCTCCCCGTCGGCCCCTGAGCCTGTCGCAGGGCCGACCGAGGTCACCTCCCACCCGCCGCCCTCGGCGGGGGTCACCGCCGTTACCTTCGTGTCGAAGCGGAACAGCTCGGTCAGACCGAAATGGTCCGCGTAGTCCCGGAAGTACTCGATCAGCACCCGGTGGCTGGGATAGTCGGCATCCGTCGCCATCGGGAACTCCGCGAACTGCGTCGTCGTGCGCGACGAGATGAGGTGGGCGGACTCGTACATCGTCGAGCGGGGGTTCTCGATGTCCCACAGGCCCCCGACGCCGCGGGATGCCTCGAAGCCGACGACCTCGAGCCCCGCCTTCTGCAGCGCCCGCGCCGCCGACAGGCCCGACGGTCCCGCGCCGATGACGGCGCAGCGATGTGTGTGCATCCCCAGATACTCCTTCGTACCCGGCGCGCGCGGCGCGCCAGCGACACGATGTTAGCGGCTGCTAACTGAAATCCGGAATCGGTGTCAGGACCACAGTGCCAGGATGCCGCGGACGAGCACCACTGTCGCCCCCGCCCACGCGATCGCGAGCATCGCGCGGCGGGCGATCGGGGCCGGGACGAACCTCACCAGAAGGCTTCCGACGACGATGCCGGCCGCCGTCGCGGCGACGAGGATCGTCACGTCGACGGACGGCAGCGCGGGGAGCCCGCGCAGCAGCACCGAGACGGCGCTGAACGCGACGAAGATCACCTGCACGCTCGCCGCGAACGAGCGCTGCGGCCACCGGTCGCCGACGGCGTGCGCCGCCAGCGGCGGGCCCGACAGGCCGCTCGCGACGTGCATGAATCCGGCGGCGGCGCCCGCGGCGACGGCTCCCGAGCGTCCGGTGAGCGCCTGGGCCAGGGCGGGGAGGTGCCCGGCGACGAGCGCGAAGTAGGCCAGCGCCGCGATCATGAGCAGCAGCGCCGGGTCGGGGAGCACGCGGACGACGAACGCGCCGGCCGGAGCGGCGACCAGGCCCGGCCAGATGAGCCACCACGAGCGCCGCCAGTCGACGTCGCGCCAGACGAGCGGCACGGCCGCGAGGGACGCGACGAGCGCCAGCAGCACGCCCAGCGTCACGCCCTCCCGCCCGCCGTAGAGCAGGACGACCGGTCCGATGAGCACGAGCACGAAGCCGAGCCCCGTGATGCGCTGGATCACCGCGGCGACGAAGGCGGCGGATGCGGCGGCGAGGAGCACGAGGGCAGAGTTTACGGGGCGCAGGTGACGCGCCGGTGACGCGCCGGGGATCCGCCGTCGTGGGATCCCCGCCGCAAGCGTGCGACTGCACCACACTGGCCTCATCACGGCGTTCAGTGAGCCGCTGATCATGCAGATCGGCTCGGCGTGGTTCGGCGTGATCTCGCTCGTCGTGACGGTGGTGCTGATCCCCTGGGGTGTGCGGCGCGGACGGCGCCAAGCCGCCTGACGGGGCCGACTCAGCGGAGGGATGCCGCCAGGTCGCCGACCTCGGTGACCACGACCGCCTCCACGTCGGCATCCGTCGCGGTGGGCGTGCCGTCACCGGCTTGCGGGCCGTAATCACCGAACGACGCGTGCGAGGCACCGGGGATCTCGACCAT
>JAEYAG010000229.1 GCA_023451265.1 Actinomycetes bacterium
GTGTGACCCCACTGGCGCATCTAACCTGCCTGACCTCTACCCGGGATAAAATTCATCAGGTGGTAGCGGAGCTGCAAGAGAACGGCATTGAGAATATTTTGGCCCTGCGGGGGGATATTCCCCGGGACTTTCAGTTCCCGGCAGAGCAGTATTTTGAGCACGCTTACCAACTGGTAAACGAAATTCGCACGCTGGGTGATTTTTGCATAGGCGGCGCCTGCTATCCGGAGGTGCATCCGGAGAGCCAAAACCGGGTGGAAGATCTGGAGCACTTAAAGCAAAAGGTGGACTGCGGCGTGGACTTTCTGACCACCCAAATGTTCTTTGACAATACGGTGTTTTACAATTTTCGGGAGATGTGTGCCATTAAGGGCATTGATGTGCCGCTGATCGCCGGAATCATGCCCATTACCAAGGCCAGCCAGTTGGAGCGGACGGTGAAGCTGTCCGGCTGCTCTCTGCCCACCAAGTTTGTAAAGATCGTGGAGCGCTTCGGCGATCGGGACGACGCCATGCAGCAGGCGGGCATTGTGTACGCTGCCGAGCAGATCATCGACCTGATGGCCAACGGCGTGGATCATATTCATATTTACACCATGAACAAGCCGGATGTGGCCGGTGCCATTGTGCGAGAGTTGGGCAGCATTATTCATGAATAAGACAGAGATTTTACACTATCTGCGCACCGCCTCACGGGTGGATGATCCCCGGCTGCTGGCGCTGATCGACGACTGTATGGCGGAAGTGGACGCTACGGTGCAGCCCCGCACCCTGGAGCGGATCTTTCCCTGCCGGGTGACGGAGGACGCGCTGGAGGTGGAGGGATTTACTCTAAAGAGCCGCCGCCTGGCGCAAACCATTGCCGGGTGCGATCGGGTGTGCATTTTCGGTGCCACTTTGGGCTTTGAGTGCGATCGGCTGTTGCGCACCTACTCGGTGGACGGTATTGCCCGAGGTGCGGTGATGCAGGCGGTGCTGGCCTCTAAGATCGAGGAGGTCTGCGACGGTATAGAGAACCGGCTGCGTGCCCAGGGGCTGACCCTGCGGCAGCGATATTCGCCGGGCTATTTTGATTTGGATATTACCGAGCAACGCAAGATTTTTGCTCTGTTGGATCTGACCAAGCGCATTGGGCTGACCCTTAGTGACACCTGCCAAATGATCCCCACCAAGAGCGTAACGGCCATTATCGGTATTGAACCCCAGGACGGAGGACAAGCGCATGAATAAGATTCGCTTTTTTGACGGCGGCATGGGCACCATGCTCCAGGCAGCCGGTTTGCTTGGCCCCGGTGAGCTGCCGGAGCCGCTGAACCTGACCCACCCGGAGAAGATCGCCGCCATTCATCAGGCGTATGCGGACGCCGGAGCAGAGTTTATCAGCACCAATACCTTTGGCGCCAACGGCCTGAAGTTTGATAATGTAGAGGAACTGGTGCAGGCAGCCACCGCGCTGGTGCGCCGCACCGGAAAGAAAGTTGTGCTGGACATTGGCCCTTTGGGCAAGCTGCTTCAGCCCATGGGCGAGTTGGCGTTTGACGACGCCTACGACCTGTTTGCCCGCACCATTCGTGCCGGTGCCCCCGGTGCGGACTTGGTGCTTATTGAGACCATGAGCGACACGCTGGAGTTGAAAGCGGCGGTACTGGCGGCCAAGGAAAATTGTGACCTGCCGGTATTTACCACCATGATCATGGACGAAAAAGGGCGGCTGCTTACCGGCGCGGATATTGAAACGGCAGTGACCATGCTGGAGGGACTGGGGGTAGACGCCCTGGGCTTTAACTGCTCCATGGGACCGGACCAAATGCTGCCCCTGGTGGCGCAGCTGCGGGAGCTGACTTGCCTGCCCATCATCGTGAACCCCAACGCCGGGCTGCCGGAGTCTGTCAACGGCGAGACGGTGTATAATGTGGACCCGGAGGCCTTTGCGGAGAAGATGGAGGCCATTGCCAAGCTGGGGGTCAGCTATTTGGGCGGCTGCTGCGGCACCACTCCGGCGCATATTGCAAAGATGATCCAGCGGGTTAAGGCCATTCCTGCGGTGGTGCACACCCCGGCGCCCCGCACGCTGGTGAGCAGCTATTCCCAAACGGTGGAGCTGGGCAAAAAGCCGGTCATTGTAGGTGAGCGGATCAACCCCACCGGCAAAAAGCTGATGAAAGCCGCCCTGCGGGAAAAGGATATTAACTATCTGATCAAAGAGGGTATTGCCCAAAAAGATAAGGGCGCCCATATTTTGGATGTGAATGTAGGCTTGCCGGAGATTGACGAGCCGGCTATGATGCAGCAGGCGCTGTTTGCCCTGCAAGGGGTGCTGGACCTGCCGCTGCAAATCGACACCTCCGATGTGGAGGCTATGGAAGTGGGTCTGCGCCATTATAACGGCAAGGCGATGCTCAATTCTGTGAACGGCAAGCAGGAGAGTATGCACGCCGTCTTTCCGTTGGTGAAGAAGTACGGTGCGGTTGTGGTGTGCTTGTGCCTGGACGAGAGCGGCATTCCCCCTACGGCAGAAGGGCGCATTGCCATTGCCAAGAAGATCATTGCCACCGCTGCGGAATACGGTATCCCTAAGCACCAGCTGGTGTTTGACGCGCTGGTGATGACCGTCAGCACGGACAAACGCAACGCCATTGAGACGCTGAAGGCGGTGCGGATACTGCGCCACGAGCTGGGCGTTGCCACTACCCTGGGCGTCAGCAATATTTCCTTTGGACTGCCCAAGCGGGAGATGATCAATACCGCGTTCTTTACCTTGGCGCTGGAGGCGGGGCTGTCCGCTGGGATTATGAACCCCCTCAGCGACGCCATGATG
>JAEYAG010000038.1 GCA_023451265.1 Actinomycetes bacterium
ACCCCACCCCGAGCGAGATCATGCCCGGCCCGTTCACCGACACCGTGCAGTTCGAGGACTTCCACGGCATGCGGGTGACCGTCGGAACGTCCGCCGACGATCCGACGCAGCGCTGCATCTTCGTCACCGTCCCGCAGGGCGACTTCAGCAGCGGCACCGGCGGCTGCGCGATCGTCCCGTTCGACCCCCAGTTCGACCTCGCCCTCGCCACCTATGCCGGCTCCGAGCTCGCCGATGCGTTCGGCGCCGACGCCGTGCTCCGGCTGCGCGTCGTGGGGGACGAACTGCGCGTCTTCGTCGCCCACGAGCCGGCCGGTACCGGGGCGTGAACCCGCGAGGCGGATCTCCGCGTGGGAGCGCGGCAGGCTGGCGCCCTCTTGGCATGATCGGCGAGTGAGCCGTCGTCCCCGCCACCGCCTTCCGATCGTCGTCGCCACGATCGCCGGTGCCACCGTCGCCGTCGCCACCGCGATCGCGGCCCTCACGGTGGGCCCCGCCATCTGGCAGGCGGCCACGACCCGGCTCGCCGACATCGACACGACGGTCACCCTGACGGCCTCCGGCGCGACCGCCACGATCCCCGTCGCGGCGGGCTGGTCGTACAGCACTCCGCTGTTCGACGACAGCCGGCTCACCGTCCACAGCCCCGACGGTGCGATGAGCGTGGAGTTCATGGTGACGGCGGATGCCGGGGCGGAGGATGCCGCGCGCGCCCTCGGCGGCGAGATCACCGCCTTCGACACCGAGCCGATCGGGCAGGCGGAGGTCGTCCATGCCCGCACGCGCGACCGCGCCGCCGTGGCCGGTGCCGTCGTCCAGGGCGATGCCGTGCTCGCGTTCCTCTCGCAGCCGTCCCCGGACTACGACGCCGAGCTCGCCACTCTCCTCGCCACCGTGGCGGTGCACGGATGATCCCTCCCCGCCGACGCGCCGCGGGGACTGCCGTCCTGCTTGCCGTCGCGCTCGCCGTCACGGCGTGCGCGGCGCCCCGCGACCCCGGCTGGACGCCGGCGCAATGGCCGGTCGAGGGACGGGTGCTGTCGGAGATGCCCCCGGCATCCGACGACGACACCGTCGCCCCGACGCTGGATCTGCGGCTGCGCAACGACGACGTCGACATCGACGCCCGGTGGGCGCGCCTGCCCGGCGACCACCCCGTCAACGCACGCATCGAGCAGGCGATCCGCGACGCGGTCGCCGCCCGCATCGCGGCCACCGGTGCCGCCTACACCCCCGAGGTGTTCGACGTCGGCGCGGGCCTCGGATCCCGAGGCTGCGCTCCCGGCGCGGCGACCCTGCCGCCGGCCCAGGTGCTCGACGGCCGCACCGGCACCGTCGTCGTCTGCGAGATCGCCCTGGCTCGGGGGAGCGTGTTCGCGGAGACACTCCGCACCGTCACCGGCGACGGCGGCACGATCACCGCCGACGAGAGCACGACGTTCTACACCGACCTCTCCGACGGCACGACCGGCACCGCCGCCGACCTCATCGCTGACGCCGCGCCGCTGTGGATCCACCTCGTCGACACCCTGCGGCGACACCTGGGCAGCCTCAGCCTGTCACCGGTCGCGGCGCCCACCGCCGACCAGCTCGCCGCCTTCGCGCCGGCGCTCAGCGGCCTGCGCGTGATCGGCGACGAACTCATCGTCCCGGTGCCGCCCGACCTGCACGCCGATGCCCTCGACGGGCTCGCGCAGTGGACGTCGTTCACGACCGCGCGTCCCCTGGCCGTCGCGCTTCCGCTCACCGCCGCGGCGGGCGCGCTGACGCCGCTGGGCCTTGCCGTCGCGTCGGCATCCGGCCCCTTCACCGGTCCCGCGCTGCGCGGCGCGGGCTTCGAGCACGTCCCGTGCGACCTCGTGCCGTGCATGGCGCTGACCCTCGACGACGGCCCGTCGTCGCTCACGCCCGACTTCCTCGACACCCTCCGCGACGACCAATCCGCCGCCACGTTCTTCATGCTGGGACAGAACGCGAACCGGCATCCTGACACCGTCGCGCGCGTCGCGGCGGAGGGGCACGAGGTCGGCAACCACACGTGGGATCACCCGTACCTCACCGATCTCACCGACGCCCAGGTCACCGCGCAGCTCGGCGACACCCGCGCGCTCCTGCAACGCCTGTCGGGGCAGTCGGTCCCGTTCTTCCGGCCGCCCGGCGGCTACGTCGATGCGCACGTCGTGGCTCTCGCCGGTCAGCCGGCGATTCTGTGGAGCGTCGACACCCGCGATTGGGCCGGTCCCTCCGCCGATGACCTCGCCGCGTACGCCATCGACACCCCGCTGCGCGGGTCCATCATGCTCATGCACGACATCCAGCCCGGGACCGCGCGGGTGTTCAGCCGAGTCGTCGCGGGTCTGCGCGACCGGGGCCTCGTGCTCGTCACCGTCGACGCGCTGTTCGGCGGCGCCGTGCCCGCCGGCATCGTCCGGCACGGCTGAGCGCGGCGGACGGGAACGCGCGGGGTGGATGCGCGTCAGTGCGCGGCGTCGTAGGCCTCGAGGACGGATGCCGGGACGCGCCCCCGCTCGGACACGGTGTACCCGTTGGCGCTCGCCCACTCCCGGATGGGGCCGTAGTCGCGCTGACCGGACCGCCGCTGCGGCGCCCGG
>JAEYAG010000051.1 GCA_023451265.1 Actinomycetes bacterium
GGTCGTCGCGCGCCGCACCGCGGACAAACACGAGGCGTCCCCCGAGCGCGCCGGCGGCATCGGCGATGGCCGTCGCGATCGCGACATCGTCCGCTCCGGCGGGCCAGGTCAGGTGATGGTCGGCGACCGTCGTGACACCGCACAGGAGCCCCTCGGCGACGCCGACGGATGCCGCGGCGGCGGCCAGCTCGGCATCCACGCCCACCCGCGCATAGGCGGCCGCCATCGTCGGCAGCCAGGTCGCCATGGGCACGCCGCGCGTCCCGGGCAGCGTGCGGAACGCGCTCTGCAGCAGGTGATGATGGGCGTTCACGAGGCCCGGGGTCAGCACGCACCCGGTCGCGTCGACCTCGATCTCGTCGCCGCGCGCGCCCGACTGCACGACGCCGTCGCGGATCACGAGTTCCTGTGCCTTGTCGCCGTCGACCTCGGCGCGGCCGTCGGCGACGATCGCGACGGCCCCCGTGAAGCGGTATCCGCGTTCGGTCACAGGTCGTCCTCCAGTCGTCGTGCGATCTCGGCGAGATAGCGGGCGTGCTCCACTTCGCGCCCGGGCGCCGCGCCGCCGGACAGATCCACCCCGACGACGCCGTCGAGGGCGAGCATCGCGCGCGACAGCTCGACGGCGGCGACGATGCCCGCTGCGCGCGGGTCGGCGGCACGCAGGATGCCGTCGAGGTAGCCCGGCGGCAGCACGAGCGTCGTGAAGGTGCGCAGCAGGTGGGCCGAGCCCTCGTCGAGCACGATCGGGATGCAGGGGATGAAGCCCGACGTCGTGCCGAGCGCACGCGCTTCGGCGATGAACCGCGCGACCGGCTGCGCGCCCCCGCAGTGGTTGACGAAGCAGAGGTCGGCGCCGGCCTTCTCCTTCTCGCGCAGTCGCGCCGCGCGTTGCCCGACCGGTGGGGTCGTGGGCGACTCGCCGACCGACACCAGATGTCCCGCGGCGCGGGCGAGCGCGGCCAGCTGCGTGGAGTCGATGTCGAACACGGGCTTCGCGTCGGGGCGCGAGCCGGTCTCGGTGTGGTCGCCGGTCACGCAGTGCACGACGCCGGCGCCCGCGTGGGCGAGGCCCGCCAGCTCGCCCTCGAGTGCGACGCGGTTGCGGTCCCGGCAGTTGACGCCGATGAACGGCAGCATGCCCTCATCGGCGATGAGCCGGGCGCGGTAGCTCGGTGCGAACTGCACGCGCGCGGGGCCGGCATCGCCCGACAGCACGGCGTCGACGGGGCCCGACAGCGCGGCCACGCACGCCGCGAGGGAGCGCGCGTCGAGGGCGCGTGCGGGGAAGTCGGCGACGACGATGCGCCGTGTCGCGAGCAGGTCCCGTACGCGTGCCGCTCCCGGGGAGGGCGTGGGGTCGGGGAGCGGATCGGCCCCGCGGGAGGGCCCGCCGCCGGTCTCGGCGACGACTCCGTGCCAGGCGATCGCGGCGCCGTCGATGAACGGGCAGCGCAGCGCCTCGTCGATCTCGCAGGAGCCGTCGAACCCGACGCCGCCGCAGGGTCCGTACTCCATGTGCTTGGGGCACGCCGCCCGCGCCGCGCGCACGTCAGCCGGCAAGGATCCGACGCTCCCATCCCTCGCCGCGGCGCGTGTACTCCAGCCGCCGGCTGGCCGTGTCGGCGCTGCCGAACCAGAAGGTCAGGCGGTCCGGGCGCACGAGATACCCGACCCACGTGGGCGGCGGCGTCAGAGCGTCCGGGTGCGCGTCGGCGAACTCCCGCCAGGCCGACACCCGCTCGTGCTGCGGCAGCGCCGCGAACCCGGGGGTGTTCTGCCAGGCCAGCTGCTGCAGGTAGGGCGGACGCGCCGCGTAGGCGCGTCGCTGCTCGAGGTCGGATGCCGGTTCGGCGCGCCCCTGGACGACGAGCTGGTGCCGCACGTCGGGGGACGGGATGCCGAGCAGGGGTACGCACAGCGCGACGGCGTGTCGCCGCGTCACCTGGGCGATCTTCCGCGAGCGGGAGTCCGTGTGCCAGTAGAAGCCGTCGGCATCCCACTCCGACAGCAGCAGCGACCGGGCATCCGGAGCCCCGTCCTCGTCCAGTGTGGCGAGCGTCATGAGGGGCCGCTGGGGATCGTCGTTGCCCGGGAGCCAGTGCTCGAGCAGCGCCGTCGGGTCGTCGGGGATCTCGGCCCACTCGTCGGGCTCGATCGTCACGGGCGTGCTCACACGTGCCTCGCACCGAGCGGCCACCGCGCGATCTCCTCGATCGTGGCGACCCCGTCGGCGACGAGTTGCGCCGCCAGCGCGGCGCCCTCGGCCGCCGTCGCCGCCGTCGGATCGCCGATGACCCCGCCGGTGCCGAAGTCGTCGGAGCACCAGCCGAACTGCACGGGGCGTCCCGCGAAGCCGATGCGCGCGAACTCCGCGATCGCATCCGGCACGGCCCGCGTGAACGCGGCCTCGTCGACCAGTTCCGGCCGCAGGTGCAGGAGCAGCGAGGTCTCGCCCTGGCCGCCGTGGATGCCGAACCCGCGCTCGGTCGCACCGGGCGGCACCTGCACGCCGTCGAGGAACGTCCGCAGGCCGAAGCGGCGCCGCAGCTCGCGCAGCGCGACCGTGAGCGGGGCGATGTTTCCGCCGTGCCCGTTGTAGAACAGGACGGTGCGCGCGGGTGTCGCGGCGATGGAGCGCCCGAGGTCGGCCAGGACGCGCGCGAACGTGTCCGCCGAGAGCCACAGCGTGCCGGGCGCCCACGCGTGCTCGTCCGACTTCGTCACGCCGAGGGCGGGCAGCAGCCACGCGTCGTGGCCCGCCGCGACGGCGGCATCCACGATCCGCGCGGAGATCTCCTGCGCCATCACGAGGTCGGTGCCCAGCGGCAGGTGCGGGCCGTGGTGCTCCACGGCGCCCACCGGGACGACGAGGATGGATGCCTCGGTCAGCGCGGATGCGAGGGCCGGGCCCGGCTGGTCGGCCCAGCGGCGGGAGGCGGGGGCGCTCACATCTGGCTCCCGGTCTGGAAGGTGCCCGGTGCCACGAGCTTCCCGGGGTTCATGAGGCCTTGGGGGTCGGTGTCGCGCGCGAGGGCGATCGTCTCGGCCGGCTCGTAGTCGACGTACCACTGGTGCGGGTTGTGCCAGCCGACGCCGAGCGCCTCGATCTTCGGCAGGCCCGCGTACACGGCATCCGCCCCCCGGTAGACGCCCGCGAGCATGCCGATCGGGCGCCCCTGCTGCGCCTCGATGTGCAGCATGCCGCCCTCGTATACGTCGTGCAGCTCGTCGATGCGGTCGATGATCGCGTCGCCCCAGACCTCGACGTGGAAGTAGGTGTCCGGGTAGGCCTTCTGCAGCCACTCGATGGGGTGGTTGTAGCTCGTCATCGACAGCTTGATGCAGGCCTGCGCACCCTCGCGGATCTCGTCGACGCGCCCTCCGGCGGCCTCGATGAGCGCGGTGGCGGCATCGATGCTCGCGACGTCCAGGATCGCCCGCAGGCTCGCCCGGCCGGGCTGGATCGCCGGATCGGCGGGCAGCGCCTCGGCGAGGGTCGGCAGATCGCCGGACACCAGGCGCGGTGTGGGCTCGATCTCGGGGAAGGCGCGGATGACCTTCAGCAGGTCGTGGAAGTCGTCGAAGCTCGCGAAGAACGCGCGCCACTCCTGCAGCGGCTCGAGCCGTACCGTGACCGTGGCGATCACGCCGACGGTGCCGTACTTGTGCAGGTAGGGCTCGGTGTCCGCGCCCTCGATGTGGACGAGCGTCGCGTCCGGCACCGCGTGCACGACCTCGAGCTCGGTCACGAACCCGGAGTGGATCATGCCGTGCGCGATCGATCCGGTGCCGCCGGAGCCGCCCGACACGAACCCGCCGACGGTGGACTGCGCCGTCGACGGATACTGCAGCACCTGCTGGCCGGCCCGGTTGGCCGCCTGCTCGATCGCGATCATGGTCGCCCCGGCCTCGGCGCGCAGCCAGCCGTCGCCGACCTCCAGGATGCGCCGGGCCTTGGAGGTGTCGAGGACCAGTCCGCCCGCCATCGGCAGCGTCTGCCCGTAGTTGGCGGTGCCCTTGCCGCGCGGGGTGATCGGCACGCCGTGCCGCACGGCGGCGGCCACGGTCGTCGCGATGTCCTCGGCCGATGCGGGGTAGGCCACCAGCTGCGCCCGTCCGAGCGGGAGCTGCTCGGCGATGACGGGGGACAGGTGCGATCCGTCGATCGACGCGCGATCCAGCGCCGCGGACTCGTCGCTGACGGCGTCGGGTCCGAGCAGTTCGCGCAGCTCGGCGGCGAGCGCCTCGATCGTGTCCTGGTCGACGACCTCGTGGGACATGTGGTTCCTCTCTGGGGGTGGATGGGGTGCCGGCGGCGGTCAGTGCATGACCATGCCGCCGGTGACGTTGAGTGCCTGCCCGGTCACGTAGGCGCCGTCGGTCGCCAGGTAGGCGACGAGCCCGGCGACGTCGTCGGGCTGTCCGAGACGTCCGAGCGGCGAGCGGGCGGTCCACTGCGCGACCTGCTCCTCGGAGCGCGTCGCGGCGCCCATGTCGGTGAGCACGTAGCCGGGGCAGATCGCGTTGACGGTGATGCCGAACGGGCCCCATTCGATGGCCGCGGCCCGTGTGAGGGCGACGACGGCCGACTTGGATGCCGCGTAGTGCGCCTCCATGGCGCCGCCGGACTTGGCGGCCATGCTGGCGAGGTTGACGATGCGGCCGCCGCCCCGGGCCATCATGGCCGGGGCCACCGCCTGCATCGCGGTGAGGGTGCCGCGCGCGTTGATGTCCATCACGCGATCCCACTCGGCCGCGTCGATCTCCAGCAGCGGGACGAGCCGGAACACGCCGGCGCAGTTGACCAGGACGTCCACGCCGCCGAGCGCCGCGGTCGCGTCGGCGATCGCCGCGCGGGTCTGGTCGGGGTCGGCCAGATCGAGCGGCAGGAAGCGCGCGCCGAGGTCGGCGGCGCGCTCCTGCGCGCCGTCGACGGGGAGGTCGAGGACGACGGCCTCGGCCCCCTCGTCGACCAGGCGCCGCACGATCGCCGCGCCGATCCCGCCGATCCCTCCGGTGACGATGGCCGTGATGCCGGTGAGGCGGGCGGGGGATGTCGTCATCGGAGGGACCTCGGGGTTCTCAGGGAGCGGTGATCAGAAGGAGATGGACGAGTCCAGGAACTGGTCCGTCCAGATGTCGTCGACGGTCACGCCGTCCTTCACCGGCAGGCCCTGCTCGGTGTAGATCGGGGTGACGAGCTCGAACAGGTCGCTCATGCGGGTGTCGTCGACGGTGCCCATGGCGCCGTCCGCGTCGTTGCCCGCGATGCCGTCCTTCAGCATCGTGTCGACGGAGTACTCGGCTACGCCCTGGCTATAGACCCAGCCCGTGTCGTACGCGTCGACGAGCTCGAGGATCAGGTCGATGGTCGCCTGCGGGGCGGCGTAGAAGTCGACCGTCGCCTGCTGCAGCACCGGGACGAGGGCCGTGAGGCACTCGCTGTAGGTGTCGATGTTCTCCGGGATGACGCTCATGACAGCCGCGTACTTCGGGTATCCGGCGTCGTTGATGAGCTGGTAGCCGACCGGCTTGCCCCACTCCGACACCTCGTTCTCGTAGATGTACGGCTCGGCCGAGGCGAAGCCCTGCTGGGCGATCTTGCCGCCCTCCGAGACGAACACGGCGGGCGTGCCGTCGTAGGTGGAGTCGATCTGGTCGGCCGAGAGGATGCCCTGGCCGACGAACGCGTCGATGTAGGTGCCGCCCGGGAAGACGCGGATGGTCACGCCCTCGGCACCCAGGTCGGCGATCCCCTCGACGTCCGGGTAGGTCTCCGGGTCCCACATGATCATCTGCGGGTCCTTCTGCAACGGCGCGAAGACGCCGACGGTGGGGAGGTCGTCCGAGTGGGCGATGGCCTCGTCCGTCCCGACGTACGCGAGGAAGATCGACGGGTCGTTGTACATCTGGGCGTTCGGCTGCGTGAAGCCGGTCGCCGGTCCGCCGGACAGCACCGTCACGTCGACGCCGGTGTACTCGCCGGATGCCATGAGCGGGCCCGTCACGGACTTCTCGTCCGAGTCGACCGTGTAGCCGGGGCCGACGAGCTCGTACAGGTGTCCGTGCTCGGACTCCGGGTTCCAGTCGGTCTGGATGCGGATGTCGGCGGGGCAGCCGGCCGCGGCCAGATCGATCGACCCGATCTCGAGGGCGTCCGACGAGGAGGCCTCGGGCTCGGGCGCGGACGAGGACGAGGACGAGCAGCCGGCGAGCGTCAGGGCGCCGACGACGACGAGGCCGGCCGCGGCGTAGCCGCTCTTGCGTGCAATTCGCATGGTTCTCCTAGTGATGTGGGTGGTGCGGACGGGACTGTGGTGCGTGACGGACGAACCCCGGCGGATCAGCCGAAGTCGTACCACTTGCCGACGGCTCGTCGGGCGAGCCAGCCGAAGAACAGGAAGATGACGACGCCGAACAGCGACGCCACGAGGATCGAGGCGAACAGCTCGGGGCTCTGCAGTCGCGACTGGTACTTCGCGATGAGGGCGCCGATGCCGGGGGTGCCGCGCTGGAAGAAGAAGTCGCCCACGATCGCGCCGACGATCGACAGGCCGGCCGAGATGCGCATGCCTGCGAACATCGCCGGCAGCGCCGTCGGCAGCTCGAGCTTGCGCAGCACGATCCAGCGCGTCGCCTTCTGCAGCTGGAACAGTTCGCGCGCCCCGCGGTCGACGGACTGCAGCCCGAACAGCGTGTTGGAGACGATCGGGAACAGCGCGATCAGCACGCACACGATCGTGCGGGCGATGAAGTCGTAGCCGAACCAGAAGCCGATGAGCGGCACGACGGCCAGGATCGGGATCGACTGCAGGATCACGGCGTAGGGGAACGTCGTGCGCTCCACCCACTTCGCGAGGTTCATGGCGACGGCCCACACCACGCCGATCACGATCGCGATGATCAGACCGACGAGGGCGACCTGGGCGGTGTTCCACAGCGCCTCGAAGATCTCCGGGCCGTTCTTCGGGTCGAAGTAGACGGCGAGGATCACGTGCGGCTGCGGCATGAGGTAGCCGCGCGTTCCCAGCAGCACGTTGACGAGGTAGACCACGCCGACGATGAGCGCGAGCAGCAGGATCGGCGGCACCCAGTAGGTCGGCTTCATCCACAGGGGGCGGCGCCGACGGGGCACGGTCGCCTGCTCCTGCGCGATCTCGGCCGGATCGGCCACCGTGTGCACGGGCGGAGCGGACGCAGCGGGCGCGTCGCGGACGGTCTCGGACATCAGTGGTGCCCCTCTCTCAGTGCGTGCGAGACCTTGCCGACGAGTTCGGCGAAGGCTCCCGTGTAGCGGATCTCGGGGTCGCGGGGCATGTCGAAGGGGACCTCGAAGGTGTCGACGATGTGGCCGGGGCGACCGGACATCACGACGACCTTCGTCGACAGGTAGACCGCTTCGGACACCGAGTGGGTGATGAACAGGCCGGCGAACTGCGTCTCGACGAACAGGCGCAGCAGTTCGTCGTTGAGGTGCTCGCGCGTGATCTCGTCGAGCGCTCCGAACGGCTCGTCGAAGAGGAACAGCTCGGGGTCGAGCGTGAGCGAACGCGCGAGCGATGTGCGCATGCGCATGCCGCCGGACAGCTGGCGGGGCAGATGCTTCTCGAACCCCGACAGCCCGACGAGCTCGATCGTCTCGGCCGCCTTCTTGGACCGCACCGCCTTCGTCTGCCAGTTCAGCTCGGCGAGCAGCTCGACGTTCGCCTGCACGTCGCGCCACGGCAGCAGCGTCGCGTCCTGGAACACGTAGCCGATCCGCGAGGTGCTGACAGTGGCCGTGCCGTCGCTCGCGGTCTCCAGACCGGAGGCGATGCGCAGCAGCGTCGATTTGCCGCAGCCGGAGGGGCCGACGACGGTCACGAACTCGCCGCGGTCGACGACGAGGTCCACGCCGCGCAGGGCGACGGTCCCGTCCGGGAAGGTCATCTCGACGTTTCGGAAGTCGAGGAGGGTCTCCGTCACGCGGACACCTGCCTTTCATTGATCCGCGACCAGGAAGCGGTGGTCACGGTGGCATCGGTCGAGGACACCAGCCGCCCCCGGTGGATGACCCGGCGGTTCGGGTCGGCGGTGGCGGCCACATCGGCCGGGCTCGTGCCCTTCACCGCCAGGAACTCGGCGCGGGCGCCCGCGACGGGGCCGGCGGGTTCCAGGCGCATGACGGATCGCGCGCCGTGGGAGACGAGCGCGAGCGCCTCGTCGATCGTGACGTGTGCGGCCGTGACCAGCAGCGCGACCGTCTCGAGCGGATCGCAGCGGCCGAGCGGGTTGAACGGGTCGCGCACGTTGTCGGCGCCGGCACCGAGCCGCACGCCGGCGTCGAGCAGGGCGCGCACGGCCGTGATGCCGCGCGGCGTCGCGACCGGTGCGTCCCAGCCCTGCAGGTAGAGGTTGGTGATGGGGAGCGTGATGATCCCGAGATCCGCGGCGCGGACCGCCTCGACGACGGGCGCCAGGTCGGCCGGGGGCAGGGTGCCCAGGCGCGAGCAGTGGCCGGCGGATGCTGAGGCATCCGTCCACCCCGCCGTGCGCCGAGCCAGCTCGACGATCGTCAGGGGGCCGTCGAGGGCCTCGTCGGTGTGCAAGTCGACGCTGCAGCCCAGCCGCTCGGCCAGGCGCAGGAGCCGGTCGAGCTCGCCGAGGGGGTCTGCCGCCAGGTGCGGCGCACCGCCGATCAGGTCGACGCCGCGCCGGACGGCCTCCTCGTGGAGCTCGTCGGCAACGGTGTCGTCGCCCAGCGTGCACAGCTCGATCTCCATGAGGTCGCGCAGCTCCTCGCGCACCTGGAGCAGGGCGTCGACGCCGCGCAGCGGGTCGGGGCCGGGGAGGAAGTTGACGTGCGAGCGCACCGCCGTCACGCCGTGGGCGAGCATCTCCAGCGCCGTCGTGCGCGCCCGGTCGGCGATCGACTCCCGCGTCTCCGCGTCCGCGTAGGCGGCGTACTGGGCGATGGCGGACGGCAGATCGCCGAACACGGGGGAGATGCGCTCCCACGTCCGCGACTTGTCGAGGTGGGCGTGCGGGTCGGCCGCGGCCGCCAGCAGCACGAAGCCGGTCAGGTCGAGCACCTCGTCCGCGGCGGCGGCCGGTGCCGTTCCGGCCGGCAGGACGCGCGCCACGACCTCGCCGTCCAGCACCACGTCAGCGCGTGTGCCGTCGGGCAGCGTGGCGTTGCGCAGGAGGCGCAGGGGGCGCGGAAGGTGCACGGGACTCCTTGGTGACGTCGCGTTCTGTCGGGTGTGCTGACGCGGTGCGATGTTGATAGCCTCAACATCGGCGACGCTACGGGGGCTGTGTTTCCAACGAGTGACACGATCGTGTCTCTCTGTTAATCACGGCGTCCGTCGCTTGCGCCGGGCCGTGGGGGGGGGGGGCCCGCCCCCCCCCCCCCCCCCCCCCCCCCCC
>JAEYAG010000054.1 GCA_023451265.1 Actinomycetes bacterium
GGGGGGGGGGGGGGGGGGGGGGGGGGGCCCGCGCCCGCCCCCCGGCGCCCGCGCCGATATGCTCCTGCTAATGTATGAGCATGAAGACCGAGCGGCTGCAGGTGCTCATCGACAGCGTGCAGCGCGCGCGCCTCGAGTCGACCGCCGCCGCTCGGGGCGTCTCGGTCGCCCACCTGGTTCGGACGGCGATCGACGTCGTCTATCCCCCTGATCAGACCCGGCGGGCCGCGGCGGCCGCCGCGATCCTGGAGGCTCCGCCGATGGATGTGCCGGAACCCGCGGAGCTTCGTGCCGAGCTCGACACACTGCGAGCCGGGCGGTGATCCTGCTCGACACCAGCGTCCTCGTCTACGCGGTCGGCTCGGACCACCCGCTGCAATCGCCGTGCCGTGCTCTCATCGCGGCGATCGGCGACGGCCGGGTGTCCGCGACCACGACGGTCGAGGTTCTGCAGGAGTTCGCGCACGTGCGGGCGCGCCGGCGCGGCCGTCAGGATGCTGCGGAGCTGACGGAGCGCTTCGCAGCCCTGCTCGCCCCGCTCGTTCCCGTCGAGGCGGAGGACCTCGAACGCGGCATGGAGGTGTTCCGCCGCTACGAGAGTTTCGGCGCGTTCGATGCCGTGCTCGCCGCAACGGCGATGCGGCGCGAGCACATCACGGGGCTGGTGTCCGCCGACCGCGCGTTCGCCGACGTTGCGCGCCTCCGTCACCTCGATCCCGCGTCGAGCGACTTCGACGCCGAGCTCGGCATCCGCTGAACGGGCGCGCCGACATGACGCCCTCGCTCACTCCTCGGTGAGCATCCGGGCGGGGGTCAGCAGCACGCTCTCGAGCCAGCGCGCGGCCGTCTCGACCGGTCGGAGTGTCGCGTGGGCGACGGCGTCGGAGTCAGACCCCCTCTCGCTCCGCGACGACGCGCGCGGCGGTCGCGGGGTCGAGCCGGTGGCCGACAGATTCGGGGGTGATGAGGAGCTCGGCGGCGGGCATCGCGTCGGCCAGGCGTCGTGCGGCGGTGGCGAGGAACGGGAAGGTCTGCTCGCCGCACAGGATCGTCACGGGTACCGCCGTGCCGAGCATGGCCGGGGTCGGCGTTGACACGTCACGCGTGAGCGTCGCGTCGTAGACGGTGGACTGCGCGAGGGGCAGGAGGGCCTCGAAGAGGGGTGAGTGCCGGATCTGCTCGATCATCTCGTCCGGCAGTCCCACGCCCTCGCGCTGGAACAGCACCACGGCATCGGCCGCGCGCCCCTCGTCGACCGCGGCCTGCAGCCGGTCGACGAAATCGGGCGCCGGGTCGCCCTCTCCGAAGTGGAACGGCGGTTCGGAGAGGAACAGGCGCCGCACCGACACGCCCTGCGCCGCGGCGAACAGCGTGAGCACGGCGCCCGACGAATGCCCGAGCACCGCGGCATCGCCGCCCGCGGCCGCGATCACCGCCGCGAGATCCTCGACCTCGCGCTGCGGGTCGACGGGTGCATCACCGCGTTCGTCGCCGCTGTCGACGCGCGCCCGCCGGTCGTAGGTGACGGCGCGCAGCCCCTTCTCCGCGAGGGCCTGGGCGATCTCGCCGGCATCCCGCGCCGTGGAGAAGGCGCCGTTCACGATGACGACGACAGGGCCGGAGCCCGTCGAGTGTGTTGCGATGCGGGTGCCGTCGGTGGACGTGACATGTTCCATGTGCCGATCACAGCAGGGGGTTCCGACACGGTCAAGGGTGCGGTGGTGCGGGGCGAGAATGGCCGAATGAGCAGCGCATCGCGGTCGATCGGGATCATCGGAGTCGGACGGATGGGACGTCCCATCGCGGAACGGCTCTCCGGCGCCGGCTTCGACGTCGCCGTCTACGACGCCGACTCCGACCGGCGCCGCGCCGCCGCCGACCGCGGCCTCACGGTCGTCCGCGGCGCGGCCGCGCTCGCGGCACGATCCGACGTGCTCGTCACCGTGCTCCCCGGAGCGCCCGAGTTCGCGGACGTCATGGCGACCGGTGGCGACGTGGCGACCTCGCTGCGCCCGGGCAGCGTCTGGCTCGATCTCACGAGCAATGACCCGCGAGTCGCCACGGCGGTCCTCGCCGCCGGGCGCACCGGCGGGGTCGAGGGCGTCGGCGCCCCGATGGGCGGCGGCCCGGCCGACGCCCGCGCGGGCACCCTCAGCTTCTTCGTGGGCGGCGCGCCCGCGGCGGTGGGCCGCGTCATGCCGGTCCTCGACGCGATCGGCCGTGACGGCGGCATCCGTCTCGTCGGCGGCGACATCGCACACGGTTACCTCCTCAAGCTGCTCGTGAACGCCCTGTGGTTCGGTCAGGTCGCCGCCACCGCCGAGGCCTACCTTGTCGCCGAGAGCCTGGGCCTGTCGCGCCGCGACTTCGCGGCCGGCCTCGCCGGGACTGCGGCCCAGAGCGCCTTCACCGACGTCTACCTGCCGCGCCTGATCGACGGTGACGTGGTGGCCGACTTCGGGCTGAGCGGATGCCGCGACGAGCTCGCCGTCGTGCAGGGGATCGCCCGCCACGCGGGCATCCCGACGGCGGTGCTCGACGCGGTGACGCGCCTGCACGCCGACGCGCTCGCCCGTTTCGGTGCGATCGACGGCGAGATGCTCGTCGCCCGGCACATCGAGCTCGCAGCCGGTGGGCAGCCGCCGGGCTGAGCGGGACGCCGACATCCGAGGCAACGGGGCACGAGCTCAGGGACGCGGTCGCCGCACGCGCGGCGCGATCGGCGCGGACGGGGCCGCCTGGTGCAGCGCTTCCGCGACTGAGAGATCACCCCCGCGGGCCCTCGCGAGCGCGAGTGACATGTGAAACCTCTCCGAATCGTGGTCGCATACCCGGCAGGGCATGGGCGCACGCGTAGTGTCGGCGTCAGCGATCGGCACCCGCCTTTGGCTTCGCCCAACGGAACCGACGCTCGCGCCGGAGCCGCCGATCACCCCGGAGCCGTCCATGGCAACCATCGCTCCCACCGCGACCCTCGGTCCGATCCGCCAGACCTATGCGACCGCGGAGACGTTCCCGCCCGTCGCCCGCGCGTACACGCAGGTCTCCAACGTCATCAAGGAGCTCGGCCTGCTGCGGCGGCGTCCCGGGTTCTACGCGCTCGTGGGGGCCATCCTCGCCGTCTGCCTCGGCGGCTGCATCACGGGATTCATCCTGCTCGGCGACAGCTGGTTCCAGCTGCTCATCGCCGCGGCGCTCGGGATCGTCCTCACCCAGGTCGCCTTCCTCGCCCACGAGGCCGCGCACCGCCAGATCCTCGCCTCCGGCCGCGCCAACGACCGCCTCGCCCGCATCCTCGCCTCCGGCGTGGTCGGCATCAGCTACTCGTGGTGGGACTCGAAGCACTCGCGCCACCACGCCAACCCCAACCGCGTCGGCAAAGACCCCGACATCGAGGTCGACACGATCTCCTTCCTCACCGAGGACGCGGCGCAGGCCCGCGGCATCCGTCGCCTCATCACGCGCCGACAGGGGTGGCTCTTCTTCCCTCTGCTGACCCTCGAAGGCCTCAATCTGCACGCGCTCGGCATCCGCCACCTGCTCTCGCGCGAGCCGGTCAAGCGTCGCGGCCTCGAGCTCGCCCTCATCGCCACGCGCTTCGCGGTGCTCGCTGTGCCGCTGTTCCTGCTGCTGCCGCTCGGCATGGCCTTCGCGTTCCTCGGCGTGCAGCTGGCCGTGTTCGGCGTCTACATGGGCGCGTCGTTCGCGCCGAACCACAAGGGGATGCCGGTGATCGCCGAGTCGGCACGGCTCGACTTCTTCAGCAAGCAGGTGCGCACCTCGCGCAACATCCGCGGCGGCTGGTGGGCGACGTGGCTCATGGGCGGCCTGAACTACCAGGTGGAGCACCACCTGTTCCCGAGCATGGCCCGACCGCACCTCGCGAAAGCGCGCCTCGTGGTGCGCGACTACTGCGAGAGCCTCGGGGTGACGTACACCGAGACGAGCCTGTGGCGCTCGTACGCGATCGTCATCGACTACCTCAACCGCGTCGGCCTGGCCGCACGCGATCCCTTCGACTGCCCCATGGTGTCGCAGTACCGCCGCGCCTGAGCCCGGCGGTCAGGCGTTTCGCTTGACGACCCTCATCAGCCAGGCGATGATCGCGACCAGCAGGATGACGAGGCCGATCCACAGCAGGAACTTCGCCGCTTCGACGAAGACGCCCAGCAGGATCAGCACGACGGCGACGATGAGGAGAATGATTGCGAGTCCCATACCGGGATTGTGCTCCTCGGTCGGCGGCGGTGTCTGGGGGTTGACAACCGTCCCGCGGCTCTGTCAGAGCCTCACCGTGGGCGCCTCCTCGGCGCGGCGCGGGTGCACGTCCCGCTGACTCCCTGACTAACGGGCGGCGCCGGAGCCTGTCAACCCCCTCGCTGGTGCGCGCGGCGTGCCGCTTGACTGTCAGCAATCATCACGAGAGCCGACAGGTGAGGTGCTGCAGCATGAAGGACATCCTGATCGACGGTCATCGCATCCTCACGACGGACGAGGTCGCCGATGCCGTGATCGACTATGCGCGTGTGCTGCAGGATCACGGCAGATCCGACGTCGTGCACTTCCCGAGCATCCACGACGGCGAGCTCTCCCGCTGCTCCATGCTGCTCGGCGGCGGGCTGCTCGCCGTCGTCGAGGCGCCCGTGGCGATCTCGGCGACCGTCCTCGGTGCCGACCGCGCGTGCGCGGAGATCGTCCGCCGTGCCGACGCGCTGCGGTGACACAGACGCGCTACGGTGAAGGCGTGGGCAGATTGAGTTACGACGGTGCGGTGAAGGTCGACTTCGACGACAGGGTGCTCGCTCACCTGCAGGTGGTGATCAGCCAGAAGCTCCGCCGCGGCGAGCCGTTCCCGTTCACCTGGCGCAACGACCCCAGCCTGGGCGACGGTCGCACCACGGTGTGGCTGCACCCGCATGCGACGATCGTGTACAAGTACCACGGCAGCCGTCAGCCGGCACTGAACCGCGCCTGGCTGGAAGCCCTGACGCACGCCGCGAACTCCACGAGCGGGCTGTACCTTGTTCCCGAGCCGGAGGGTCCGTACACGGGCGAGGTCCTCACCGGCTGACGTCCGCGGCAGGCACCGCCGCAGGCACGCCCGTCTCGGCCTGTCAATCCCCTCCCTCTCCCGCTGGTTCCGGGGAAGGGTGGTGGAGAAGGCGGTGGCGACGATGGCGCAGGTGGCGGATGCCGGGGGTCCCCTCGATCTGCAGGCGATCGACACCGACGCCTGGCGGCTGTGCGACACCCGCGCCCCGGCAACGGATGCCTCGTACATTGTCGCGTACGTGGAGCGGGTGGACGACGGCTTCGAGGTCGTGTGGATGCGCGGCACCCAGCGTCGCTGCCGCATGGCCACGCTCGAGGAGTGCGCCGAGGCGGCGGCGCGACGCCTTGCCGAGGAGGACTCGTCAGGCGCGAGCCGCCCCATCCCGATCGCGCACTTCCCGCCGCGGCGCGGACTCTGACCCGGCGGATGCCGCGGCCTCCGGTCTCGCGACGTCGGACAGCGCTGCGGCCGATGCGGGGACCTGCCGAGCCAGCGGGATGAGGTCCTCTCGAAGGTACCGCGCGTAGCCGCCGTCGGTGCGCCCGAACGTGCGGCCGGAGGTCTGCACCCAGGCGGTGTCTGCGGCGACGCACACCGCGCCGGTCTGCCGCATCCGCTCCACGAGGTCCACATCCTCGTGCTCCGCGAGCGGCGCGTAGCCGCCCGCGGTGAGCAGCGCCGAGGCGCGCACGCCGAGGTTCGCGCCGTGCACGTGGCCGTTGGCGACGCCCGGCGTGTGCGTCGCCCACCACGCCGCGCACTGCTCTGAGCTGAGGTCGCGGAAGTCGGGACGCACCGTGCCGATCACAACGTCCGCCCCGGCATCGGCGAGCCGGAGCTGGTCGGTGAGCCAGTGCGGCGGGACGGTGGAGTCGGCATCCGTGTTCCCGATCCACAGCCGCGCCGGCGGGACGTCCGCGAACGTGGCCGTCAGCGCTTCGACCCCGGCGGCGCGGGCGCGCCCCACGTTGCGCGCATCCACCCGCACGATCTCCACGCCCGCGGCGCGCGCGATCTCCTCGGACCGGTCGCTGCAGGCGTCGAGCACGACCCAGATCCGCACGTCGCGCACGAGCGGACGCGCCTCCTGCGCGGCGCGCGCGAGCGCGGCGAGGCAGGCGCCCAGCAGCTCCTCCTCGTCGTGCGCCGGTACGACCACGCCGATCGCCTCGATCGCGGTCACGAGGTGAGTCCCTCCGCCTCGGCGACCGACGGCGTCTCGCGCAGGGCGAAGACCTCGATGACGACGTCTTCGTCGAGATACCGGGACAGGCGCGCGCGGGCGCGGCGGGCGATCGCCGCGTGAACCGCGTCGCCCGACTGCGGCGCGTCGCCGACGGGATGCCGCCAGTGACAGGCCGCGATGAGGTCCGCGCCCGCCGCCTCGATCGCGTCCAGCACGATCTCCAGATCCGCGGCGCTCCAGTAGTAGCCGACCTCTGAGAGCACGATGAGGTCGCTGTGCCCCGGCGCGACGGCGGGCAGATCGGTCCGCGCGTCGGCGCGCACGACCTGCACGTGCGGCTGCGCCGCGACGCGCTCGGCGGTGCGGGCGACGGCCTCGGCGGCGACGTCGATCGCGACCACGGCGTCGCAGCGGGTGGCCAGCTCGGCGGTGAACTCGCCCACGCCGCACCCGATCTCCAGCGCGCGTGTGAACCGCTCGCGCGGCAGCATCGCGGCGAGGAGCGCCCGCTTGCGCCGCTCGTACCACCGCGTGCGCACGCCCCACGGGTCCGGGCGCGACCGGTAGCGACGCGTGAAGGTGTCGGTCGGGGTGGACGCGGCATCCGGCGGCGCGATGAACACCTCGAGGTCGCGGTCGAAGTGGGCCAGCATCCCGTCGTGGAGAGTCGGGGCGCCGCTCGAGTCGGGCTGGGTCTGCGAGCGGTGGCGGTCGCGGGCGCGTGTCTTCGCGCCGCGCGCCGCGGCGTCGAGCGGCAGGACGCGCCAGGATGCCGGGTCCACCTCGTCGGGGTCGGCCCAGTGCCACATCCAGACCGGGTAGCCGAGCACGCGCACCGCGTCGCCGGCCAGCCGCAGGGCGACCTCGCCGGCGACGCGGTGGTCGCGGTGCCCGTCGCCCCACCAC
>JAEYAG010000058.1 GCA_023451265.1 Actinomycetes bacterium
GACCCGCAGCGCCTCGCCGCCCGCGGCGGCGGCGAGCGCCTCGTCGGCGTCGGCGAGCGCGAACACGGGCTCAACGAGGTCCTCGAACGGATGCCGGCCCCACGCGTCGCGCAGGAAGGACACCGTGTCGCGGAGATCCTCGCCGGTGTAGTTGTGGACGCCGGCGACGGTGACGAGACCCCGGACGATGTGCTCCGGCTCGACGGCAACCGTGCCGCCGGGGAAGACGCTCCCGACGAGCACCACGGCTCCGCCGATGCCGACGGCGGCGAGCGCCGCGGCCACAGCCGAGGGCGACCCCGACGCCTCGATCGCGATGTCGACCTCGTCACGGCCGAGGGTGGCGAGGGCGCCGGCCAGCGCGTCGCACTCCCGGGGGTCGATCGCGGCGCTCGCCCCGAACCGGCGGCTCAGCTTGCGTCGGCGCTTGTCGGGGTCGGCGACGATCACCGTCGCGCCGCGGTCGGCGGCGAGCGCCGCGGCCGACAGGCCGACCATCCCCGCGCCCGACACGAGCACCACAGCGCCCGCAACCGGGACCTCGCGCTCGGCGCGGCGGAGGGCCGCCATGGCGGTGGCCGTCGCGCACGCGGCGGGTGCGGCGACGCGCGCCGGCATCCGCTCCCCCACGGTGACGATCGGGGTGCCGGCACGCACGTGGACGTGGCTGGCGAATCCGCCGCACAGCTCCCACCGGCTGCCGACGCGCTCGTGCCCGTATTTGCGCAGGTCACGGCACTTCTGCGGGATGCCGCGGCGACAGCGATCGCACGCGCCACAGCTCGCGCAGACCGACCAGACCACCCGGTCGCCCAGCTGCAGTCGGACGCCCGCGACGTCGTGCGCGCCGGCGGAGCCGATCGCGACGATCCGCCCGACGTACTCGTGCCCGAGGATCAGCGGCGTCGGCGCGGGCCGGTGCCCGAGCGCGGTGTGCACGTCGGACCCGCACACCGTCGCGAGCTCGACCGCGACGATGACGTCGCCCGCCCCGAGCACGACACCGGGCACCGCGATCGTCTCCAGCGGCTGCCCAACGGCGGTCCACACCTTCGCGACGGCCGCGGGGCGCAACACCTCGTCACGGGCGCCGAGCGACGCGGGAGGCGCCGACGGACCGGGTCCGCCGGGACGCCCCGAGCGTTCGACGCGGTCGGTGCGCCACGGTGCGCGAACCGAACCCACGGCCGTCACCGCACCGCGGCGAGCGCGCCGGAACAGGCGGAGAGGCCGAGGGCGAGAAGGGCGGCACCAGCGACGGCCAGGGGTGCCTTGCGTACACGGAGGTTCATGACTGCCTTTCGAGGTGTGGGGGTGGTGCAACCGGAAGCGGGACCGGGAAAACCCTCGCACCTCGCTACGCGAGAAATGTACCTATCTCGAAGAAGTTCAAGAGGAGTTCACCTACCTGCGCACCAGGTGAACATCCGGCCACATCTGCGCCTGCGCATCTCGCCCAAGTAGTATTCCTATGTGGCCCGCCTCATGTACAAGCAGATCGCGGACGATCTGCGCGCCCGCATTTACGGCGGCGAACTCGAGCCCGGCGACGACGTGCCCACCGAAGCCGAGCTCGCCGATCGGTGGGCGACGTCGCGCGGCCCCATCCGCAACGCCCTCGCGCTCCTGCGCGGTGAGGGCCTCATCGAGACGACGCGCGGGCGGCCGGCGCGCGTCGTGGATCGCAAAGCGCAACAGCCCGTCGACGTGTCGATCCCGTTCACCCGTTGGGCGCGCGAGATCGGCGCCGTCCCGGGCGCGCGCACGCAGGAGGTGTCCCTGCGCCGCGCCGACCCGCACAAGGCCGCGCTGCTCGACGTCGCACCCGGCACCCCCGTCGTCGATGTGCTGCGGCTGCGGCTGCTCGACGGCATCCCCACCATGCTGGAGCGACTGAGCTACACCGAGCCGGCCGGGCGCGTGCTGTTCGACGCCGACCTCGACGCCGTGTCGATCACGGAGCTGCTCGAGCAGCACGGGTTCGGCTCGCACGACGTCGACCACGAGATCGACGCGACCGCCGCCGACGAGCTCGACGCGCGGCACCTCGAGGTCGCAGAGGGCTCCCCCGTGCTGCGCCTTCACCGCGTCTCACGCGACGCCGAAGGCCGCCCGTTCGAGGCGTCGGAAGACCGCTACCGCAGCGACATCGTGCGGTTCACGGTGTCGGCGTCGGGCCGCTCGCGCACCGGCGAGCACTACGTCCGGCCGCTGCGCCCCTGACTGTCGCCGCGCGTCACATCGCGAGCAGCACGATCCCACCGGCGACGACGGCGGATGCCGCGACCCGGGCCACGGGGCTGCCCTCGCGCAGCACGAACGCCCCGAACAGGCTCACGAACACGACCGAGAGCTCGCGCATGGGAGCGACCAGGGCGACGGGCGCCATCGTGATGGCGGTGAGCACGAGGATGTACGACAGTGGCGACAGAATGCCGAAGGCGAGCAGCTGCCGCCAGGTCGCCCGGGCGACCGCCACCACCTCGCGGTGGCGTCGGCGCGCGAGCAGCAGCACGGAGAACAGCGCCACCTCGAGGGCCGTGCAGCCCACCATGAACGCGACCGGCGAGATGTCCCACGCGCGCACCGCGTGGGCGTCCCAGATCGTGTACGCGGCGATCGCGACGCCGGTGAGCAGACCGAAGAGGATGCCGGGGTCCAGCCGCCGCGGGGATCGGGAGCGGCCGAGGACCGGCGCGGCGCCCGGGATGCTCTGAGACCCGGTCCGCTCAGCCTCGTGACTGCGGCGGCTCCGGAACCCTAGGCGCTATCGCCCTCGACGCTACCACCGGCGCGCGGCGCGTTCGGGGTGGATCGCCCTGGGGGTGGATTCAGGTGGCGGGTTCCGCGGAAATGCTCGCGTCGTTTCCGCGGCTTGCGCCACCTGAACGACGAGCGCCGCGTGCTAGGACTCTTCGGCGCCGGGGCCGGGACCCGGTCGGACCGCCGCGGTGTCGGCGACGTCGATGCGCGTCACGCCGTCATGCTCGCTGACCTCGATCCGCGGCGCCGCGTCGGCCTCGGTCGAGTGCTCCGCGCGCAGCAGCTGGTCACGGCGCTTTTCGTCGGGGGTCATGTCTGGGATCGCGTCAGCATCGGTC
>JAEYAG010000191.1 GCA_023451265.1 Actinomycetes bacterium
TCCCATGAGCGGTCGAGCACGGCCGCGGCATCCGCCCGCACGCGCTCGCCGAACGCCGCGAGGCGGTCGCGCAGCGGATCGACGGGCGGTACGCGCCACTTCAGCACGCGCGCCGGGTTGCCGCCCACGACGGCGCCGGCGGGCACGTCCTTCGTCACGATCGCGCCGGCGGCGAGCACGGCCCGCGACCCGACGGTGACGCCGTCGAGCACGACGACGTGCGAGCCGATCCAGACGTCGTCGCCGATGCGGATGCCGCGTGAGGTGAGCGGCTGCAGCCGGATCTCCGTATCGGGGTCGTCCATCGAATGGTTGAACCCCAGGATGGACGTGTGCGCGCCGATGCGGGTCGCGTCGCCGATGACGACGTCACCGCGGACCGTCGTCGACGGGTTGACGCTGACGTCGCGGCCGAGCCGGACCGTCCCGGTCACGTAGGCGCCGGCGGCGAGGTACGTGCCGTCGCCGAGGATGAGCTCGTCCGCATCGACCGCGGCGAGGTCCGACACGAAGCAGCACTGCCCGAAGCGCCACGTCGGGTGCGCGTCGAGGAGCTCCTGCTGCGCCGCGCGCTGGGCCGCGTGGGCCGCGGCATCGGCCTCGTCCCAGAACGACCAGGGGGAGTGCTGGAACCGGTCGATCGTCACGCGGGGACCTGAGCGGTGGACTGGCGGACGTTGAGTGTCGGGTTGAGGGTGACGCGGTGCACGGGGCGGGAGGGATCCTCGATCCGTCGCGCCAGCAGGTCGACGGCGGCGGCGCCGACGGCGGCGCGCGGCGGGCTCACGGCGGTGAGCGCCGGCGTGAACAGCTGCGCCACCTCGTCGTCGTAGGCGACGACCGACAGGTCGCGCGGCACCGACAGCCCACGGTTCAGCGCGATATCGATGAACGCCATCGCCTCGGGGTCGGAGTGGATGAGCAGCCCCGTCACCCCGCTCGTGAGCGCCGTGTCGATCGCGGCGTCGACGGCGGCGGTGAAGTTCGGACCGGAGCGGTCGGGGAAGTACTCCTCGAAGTGGTCGGACGGGTCGAGCTCCAGCTCGGCGCACGCCGCCTCCCAGCCGCGGACGATCTTGCGGCCGGTGGGGGAGTCGCGGGAGAGGATGAGTCCCACCTTGCGGTGCCCGAGCGCCGCCAGGTGGCGGGCCGCGAGCACGGCGCCCAGGGCGTGGTCGGTCGTCACGCTCTCGACCGGCTCGCGTCCGGGCAGCACGACGGCGTCGCGCTCCACGAACACGCTCGGCAGCCCGCACTCCGCGAGCCACTGCACGACGTCCTGCGCGTGCGGGGTGTCGGTGTTGGGGGCGACGATGAAGCCGCGGACCGCGTGCTCGGCGATGAGCCGCTCCAGCACCGGACGCTCATCCTGCAGCTCGTAGGAGGCGCCCCGCAGCAGCAGGCTGAGCCCGCGGCGCTTCGCCTCGGCCTCCATGCCGCGCACGACACCGGGCCAGTAGTAGTTCAGCGACGGCACGAGCACGGCGAGCGACCCCGTCGGCGTCGCCGGTGCGGGGGCGGATGCCGCGGCCTTGACCCCGCCCGCCGGCGGAACGGCCCCGCCGTGCACGCGCACGAGCAGCCCCTCCTCCTCCATCTGCGCAAGGTCGCGCCGGAGGGTGACCGCGGCCACGCCGAGGTCGTCGGTCAGCTGCGAGATGCGCACCGCGCCGTCGCGGGCGAGCGCCGTCAGCACGTGGCTGCGTCGCTCAGCGGCGAGCAGCGCGTGGGCGTTCTGGTCGGTCATGCGTGATCCTCACCGATCATCTCGTCTCTTTCTACCGTGACCGTCACCTCGCGTCGCGCAGCGACGTCGAGTCGGATGCGGGTGAGTGTCGCGCCCCACACCGCCGTCAGCATCGGGTCATCGAGCACCCGCACCTCTGCGGTCGCCGCCACGTCGGCCGGCCAGCGCAGCCGCACCGCGGCAGCGCCCGCCAGCGGCTGCACACGTGCACCGCCGTCCTCGAGCGCGACCTCGCCCGCCACGAGCAGGTGCAGCGCCGTCCCGGCGTCATCGCCGGTCAGCTCCCACGCGTCGCGGATCTCGACCCGCGCGCCGGCACCCCGGCGTCGGTCCAGACGCGCCGACCGGCGCCACGACGCGAGACCGGTCACGTCGTACGCGCCGGCGAGGTCCAGCGACAGCGCGCCGGCGGCATCCGTCATCTCGACCGCGACATCGCGCGCGGCGAACGTGGCGCCGGGGGACTGGTCGTGCCCGGCGATCTGCGGCACGTTGTGCCAGGCGCTCTGCATCGTCCAGATGTCGTAGCGGCGGGGGCCGAAGGTCTGCTTGGTGTAGGTCGGGCGCCCGGCGTCGACGACGACGGGCACCCCGTCGCTCGCGACGAGGAACCCGCCGACGTCGTTGTGGTTGTGGTGCTCGCCGTTGTGACCGCCCTTGACCGCGAGCGTCAGCCCCGCGGCGGTGCCGGCGCGCTCGCGCGCGATGAGCACCTCCGTCGAGGCGAACCACACCTCGCGCGGCAGGGGCGAGCGGGGGTCTCCGGCGGATGCCGCGGCCCAGTCGGCGTCGGTGAGCGCGCGCAGCACCCGGCCGAGGCCCTCGCTCTCGTGCGTGAGCGGCAGCCCCGGGTGGCGATGGGTCGCGGCGTGCGCGGCGGCATCCGCGTCGCCGATGCGCCGCGCGGCGCGGTGCAGGGCGTGCCACGGCTTGTGCTCCACGGGCCGCGCCTGTCCGTCGGCGAGGTTGAGATACCAGTCGCCGCCGAGGTGAACGCGATGCGGGAAGGCGACGGTCTCGCGCAGCGCCGGCACGGCGGGCGCGAGGTCGACCCGCCCCGCGGTGGCGTGCGCGAGCACGTCGAGGGCCTCCAGCGCCCGGCAGGCTCCGTTCCACCAGTACTCGTAGCCCTCGTCGATGGCGCCGTCGGCGGGGAGGACTGCGACATACCGGTCCAGGCCCTCGATCGCGAGCGCGATGACGGCGGTGCGCGTCGCGGCATCGTCCTCGCCGTCGAGCAGCCGCAGGGCGGCGACCAGCACGTTGCCGTGGATCCACGGGTTCCAGTTGTGGACGTCGCCGTCCAGGCCCAGCCAATGCCAGTCCCGGCGCCGGAGGAACGGCTCGAACACGCGGAGGCGCGCCTCACGCCGGATGCGCTCGCGCAGCCCGGGGTAGCGCACGTCGAGCGCCGCGCCCAGCAGGTGGTCGAGCCAGGCGAGCTGACCGACGGCTTCGCCGGCGCCGAGGTCGAGGTACGGATCGTCGACGGTGGCGAGCACGGCGCCGTGCTGCTCGAAGGTGTCGTCGTGCGCGGGCCAGCACCACGAGCTCTGCTCGCACAGCAGCACGACGCCGTCGGCGACCTCGTCGATCCAGGCGTCGTCGGCGGTGAGCGCCGCGGCGACGGCGGCCCGGGTGAGTCGCTGCTGGCGCGCGAACGCGGGGATCTGCCACTGCTCCCGGTCGCCGTCACGGTGCACGCGGGCCGCGGCGCTCGCGAGCGGCTGCGGCCACGGGTCGCCGCGATCGGCCTCTGCCGCGATGAGGAACGCGTTGCGGGTGGCGGGATCGATGCGGCCCCAGACGGCGCGGTCGCGCGCGTCGGCAACGGGCAGGGCCGTCTCCGGCGAGATGAGCGCCGCGCCGACGACGTCGGTCCACGCGGTCGCCGATCGGTCCCCGGCGCCGTCGCCGGGGGTGTCGAGGCCCTGGGCGGCAGCCAGTGGACCACGGAAGGAGATCATGAAACCGATCATAAACGATCATAACGAAACGAACAAGCACTTGTGCTGAACGAAATGGATTGGTAATCTCCCAAAGCGTTCGAACTATTTCGAACGCCGCCGCCCGCACCGCAGCAGCAGCACCACTCTTCGAGGGAGAACCCGTGGCACAGGCACCGCTCCGTGACACCGCCAGCGCGACACTCGCGCGGGACTGGTCGCGCGACGAGCTGCTCGCCCACGCCGACCGGATGCTGGCCGGCGCCCGTCGCTGGGCCTCGCCGAACTTCGCCCGCATCACCCCTCCCGGTGCCGAGGGCGGCTACGGCACCGCGGTCGACGGGCTCGAGGGCTTCGCCCGCACCTTCCTCCTCGCCGGCTTCCGCATCGCGGGCGCCCGCGGCGAGGGCGTCGACGAGCTCATCGCCGACTACTCCCGCGGCATCGTCGCGGGTGTGGACCCGGACGCCGCGGACCGCTGGGTGCGCCTGGACGAGCACCCGCAGGCCAAGGTGGAGGCGGCATCCATCGCCCTCATCCTCGACATGACGCGCCCGTGGATCTGGGACCGCCTCGACGCGGTCACGCAGCAGCGCGTCATCGACTACTTCTCGCCCGTCGTCGGCGACGACACCTACCCGCAGACCAACTGGGTGTGGTTCCGCATCGTCGTGCAGACCTTCCTGCGTTCGGTCGGCGGCCCGTGGTCGGCGGAGGACATCGCCGCCGACCTCGCCCGGCACGACTCGTTCGTCCGCGAGGACGGCTGGCTCTCCGACGGCGACGAGCGCTCCTACGACCACTACGTCGGCTGGGCGCTGCACCTGTACCCCGTGCTGTGGTCGCGGATGCAAGGCGCCGCCGACCTCGCCGCCGGCCGGACCGACCGCGACATCGCGCTGCTCGATCGCTACCTGCAGGATGCGGTCCACCTCGTCGGGGGCGACGGATCGCCCCTCATCCAGGGCCGCAGCCTCATCTACCGCTTCGCCGCCGCCGCCCCCTTCTGGGTCGGCGCGCTCGCGCAGGTCCCGTCGGTATCGCTCGGACGGCTGCGCGTGACCGCGTCGTCGATCGTCGGCCACTTCGCCGAGCACGGCGCGCCGGACGCCGACGATCTGCTCACGATGGGCTGGCACGGCCCGTGGCGTCGCCTCGCGCAGAACTACTCCGGCCCTTCGTCGCCGTACTGGGCGACCAAGGGCATGCTCGGCATCGCGCTGCCCGCCGACCACCCGGTGTGGACCGCGTCCGCCGAGCCGCTCGCCGTGGCGCAGGCCGATGAGGTGCGCACCGTCGCGCCCGCGGGCTGGATCGTCTCGGGGACGGCGGCGGACGGCATCGTGCGCGTGATCAACCACGGCACCGACCACGCCGTCCCGGCATCCCTCGTCGGCGATTCGCCCATCTACGCCCGCCTCGGCTACTCCACCGCGACGGCGCCCCTTCACAACGGCGACGCGTGGGCCGAGCCGCTCGAGCAGTCCGTCGCGCTCGTCGACGCCGCCGGCCGCGCGACGCACCGCGCCGCGATGGAGCTGCTCCGCGTCCGCGTCGAGGACGGCGTGGGCGTTGCCGCCTCCACGACCCGCGCGCACTGGATCACCCCCGCCGCCACCCAGATCCGCCACGGCTCCGGCATCACCGGCGACGTCGAGATCGCCGGCCGCGTCACCACGGTCTCGCTCGTCCGCGGGGCGTGGGAGGTGCGCATCGTCACCGTCGAGTCGCTCGCCTCGGACGCCGCCGTGGCCCTCCGCATCGGCGGCTGGGCGCTGAGCGGATCGGACGGCTCGGTGACCGGACAGGCGGGTCAGGATGCCGCGGCCGCGCGCCTCGACGGAGCGGAGAGCCTGGCGGCATCCGTCCACGCCATCACCCCCGGCGGACGCCCCGCCCTCGCCCGCCGCGATGCGGCGAGCCCGCTGGGCGATGTCTCGCTCGTCCCGACGGTCGCTTACGACGTCACCGTCGGCGTCTCGATCGTCACCGCGATCGAGCTCACCGGCGCAGCGCCGACCGCAGCGCCCGCCGTCACCCTCGACGACGATGTCGCCGTCGTCGTCTGGCCGGACGGTGCGCGCACCGTCACCGGCATCGCAGACCTCCGGACCGTTACAGCGACGGACCGGTAACCCGCCCACTGTTGGGGCACTCGCAAAGGAGCAGCAAGACACATGAACCGCAAGATCGCAGCAGCCGGTGGCCTGGCCATCGTCGCGGCCCTCGCCCTCACCGCGTGCAGCGGTGGCAGCGCCGAGCCCGCCGAGTCGGACGCATCCGCCGCACCCGTCACCCTCACCCTCTCGGGCTGGAGCCTGGAGACCACTCCCGAGTTCCAGGCTCTCGCCGACGGGTTCGAGAAGGCCACCGGCAACAAGGTCGAGCTCGTCGAGTACGACCCCGCCGAGTACAACACCCTGCTCACCGCCGACCTCGGCGCGGGCTCGGCCCCGGACATCCTCACCCAGAAGGAGGTCAAGTACGTCTCGACCCTCGTCGACGGCGGCCAGCTGCTCGACGTGTCGGACATCACGATCCCCGACGACGTCAGCGGTGCCTCCTCGTACGAGGTCGACGGCACGCAGTACGGCACGCCGTACCGCCAGGACTCCTGGGTCCTCTTCTACAACAAGGACCTGTTCGACGCGGCCGGCGTCGACTACCCGGACGGCTCGTGGACGTGGGACGACTACGACGCGGCCGCGAAGGCGCTGACCACGGCCGACCACAAGGGCACGTACGAGCACCGCTGGCAGTCGACCACACAGGGCTTCGCGAACGCGCAGTTCGACGGCGACATCTTCTCGGGCGACTACGAGTCCATGACCGACCTGTACGACCGTCGCCTGGCCCGCGAGGCCGCCGGCTACCAGATCGACTTCGCGACCTCGAGCGCCAACAGCCCCACCTACCAGGGCGAGTTCGGCAAGCAGCACGCCGCCATGCTTCCCATGGGCACGTGGTACGTCGCGACGCTCATCGCGCAGCAGGCCTCCGGTGAGGCCGACTCGTTCAACTGGGGCTTCGCGCCGATCCCGCAGAAGGACTCCTCGACGGTCGACAACCCCGTCACCTTCGGCGACCCGACCGGCTTCGGCATCAACGCGGCCATCGACGGCAGCAAGACCGCCGCGGCCAAGGCGTTCCTCGAGTACGCGATGAGCGATGAGGCCGCCTCGATTCTGGCGGGCATCGGCATCACGCCGGCCAACACGTCCGACACCGTCGCCGACGCCTTCTTCGCCGTGGACGGCGCCCCGACGGACGACCTGTCGAAGTTCGCGTGGTCGACGCACGACACCAAGCCCGAGAACCCCACCTCGGACCAGACCGCCGCGGTTCAGACCATCCTCGGCACGATGCACACCGAGATCCTGATGAAGACCAAGTCGGTCCAGCAGGCGATCTCCGACGCGGAAGCCGCGTTCAAGGCTCTCTGAGCCGAACCCTCCTTCCGGTGCCGGGCGCCCGCGCGCCCGGCACCGGAATCCCACCCTCACACCGTCCGGAGAACGCCATGACGAGCGCCACCGCCGACCAGATCGGCTCCGCGACCCCCCGCCGACGCTCCAAGCTCGTGCTGCGCAACACGCTGCTGGGCTGGAGTTTCATCCTGCCGAACTTCCTCGGCTTCGCGATCATCACGCTCATCCCCGTCGTGACGCTGTTCTACGTCGCGCTGACCGATTTCAACATCTTCGGCAAGGGTGAGTTCATCGGCTTCGACAACTTCGTCAAGCTCATGAGCGACCCGCTGTTCCAGCGCTCGGTCGTCAACACCTTCTACTACGCGCTGCTGCATGTGCCGCTGACGATCGTCGTCTCGCTCGGTCTCGCCCTGCTGCTGAACACCAAGCTCCGCGGTGTCGCGTTCTTCCGCACCGCCGCGTTCTTCCCCTACATCACCTCGATCGTCGCGATCGCGCTGGTGTGGAACCTGCTGTTCAGCCCCGACTACGGCCCCATCAACGAGTTCCTGCGGTTCATCGGCATCCAGAACCCTCCCGGCTGGCTGACCTCGCAGGAGTGGGCCATGCCCGCCATCGTCATCATCAGCACGTGGCGCGACATGGGCTACTACATGATCCTCTTCCTCGCGGGCCTGCAGACCGTGCCCCGCGAACTGTACGAAGCGGCGCGCATGGACGGCACCAACGCGTGGCAGCGGTTCTGGAACGTCACCCTCCCCGGCATCCGCCCCACCATGTTCCTCGTGACGGTGCTGCTGACGATCGCCTCGTTCAAGATCTTCGACCTCATCATCGTGCTCTCGCCCGGCGGCACCGCCGCCCCCAACCAGGCGACGGTCGTCCTGAGCCAGTTCATCTACCAGAAGGGCTTCATCGAGTCGAAGTTCGGCTACGCCTCCGCCGGAGCCGTCGTGCTGTTCATCATCTGCCTGGGCGCGACCGTCATCCAGTTCCTCGTCAACAAGAAGCGGAGTGCGTGATGTCCACGTCTGATCTCGTCGTCGGCGCTTCCATCGCGGACGTCTCATCCGATCGCCCGGGCGTCGACCCGACCCCGCGGCCGAAGCCCGCGCGCGGCAACGCCATGCGCATCGTCGGCAGCATCCTGCTGACCCTCTTCGCCCTGGCCCTGCTCGTCCCCTTCGCGTGGATGGTGCTGAGCTCGTTCAAGGACTCCAACGAGGTGTTCTCCGTCCCGGTGAAGTGGCTGCCGGAGACGTGGCACTGGGAGCACTACATCGAGCTGTGGACCAAGACCGACATGGCCACGTGGCTGCGCAACACGATCGTGCTGTCGGTGGTCGTCACGTTCCTGCAGCTGCTGACCGGCTCGTTCGCCGCCTACGGCTTCGCCAAGGTGCGCTTCCCCGGGCGCGACGTCCTGTTCCTCGTCTACCTCGGCACCATCGCGGTGCCGTGGCAGTCCTACATGATCCCGCAGTACATCATGATGGCGCAGGCGAAGCTGACGAACACCCTGCTCGCGATCATCGTGCTGCAGGCGTTCGGCGCGTTCGGCGTCTTCCTCATGAAGCAGTACTTCGAGTCGATCCCCGAAGAGCTGAGCGAGGCGGCGCGTCTGGACGGCCTGAACGAGTACTCGATCTGGGCGCGCATCATGCTGCCGCTGTCGGTGCCGGCTCTCGCGTCGCTGGGCCTGCTGACGTTCGTCAACACCTGGAACGACTACCTCGGGCCGTTGCTGTACCTGCGGAGCAAGGAGAACTGGACGGTCCAGCTCGGGCTGAAGAACTTCGTCGCGAACAACCTGGATGCCGACTACGCGATGCTTTTCACCGGGCTCACGGTCTCGGTCATCCCGATCGCGATCATCTTCCTCGTCGGCCAGCGCTACTTCGTGGAGGGCATCGCGACCTCCGGGATGAAGGGCTGAACGGTGCGCTTCGACAAGATCCAGGGAGCGCTCGATGTGCTCGGGGTGGCCGTCGCGGTCAACGTCCTGCTCGCGGTGACGGCGGCGCCGCTCATCGCCGTCGTGATGTTCACCGACGCGTTCGCCCTGTGGCCTCTCGTCGCGCTCACCGCGGTGCTCGCCGCGCCCGGACTCACCGCGGCGTTCACGGTGTTCGCCGCGCCGCAAGAGAAGGTGTTCCGCTCCTTCTGGCGCGGGTACCGCGCGACCTGGCGGCGTGCGAGCGCGATCGCCGCCGGGGCCGTGCTCATCGCGGTCGTCCTGGTCGTAGACGTGCGCTTCTTCGCCGACACCGCGTTCGCGCAGGCGGCGATGGTCGTGCTGGTGGTCACGGGGCTGCTCGTGGCCGGCACCGCGCTGCTCGCCCTCGCCGCGATCGCGGAGCACCCCGGCATCCGCCTGCGCGAGGCCATCGGACGCGGCGCGTGGTTCGGCGTGCGGCGCTGGTACCTCACGGCGGTCAGCCTCGTCGTGCTCGTCGTCTACGCCGCCGCGTTCGTCACCCTGCCGCTCCTCGCCCTGTCCGTGCTCGCCGCGCCCGTGCTCTACCTGGCGTGGACCAACAGCCGCTACACCCTGCACCCCGCGGCCCCGCTCGCCGACGTGCGCGCCTGACCCTCAGAAAGACTCCTCCATGCCTTCGACTCCCCGCACCGGAGCCCCCGCCACGCAGTCCACGGCGTCGCCGACCACGACCGCGGCGCTGGATGCTGCGCTGTCGACCGTGCGACGCAACATCAGCCTGCACGGTGACCTGTACCCCGACGACACCACGACCGATGATCGCTACCCGATCCGCCCGGCCGTCCCCGGCTTCGCGGCGGGCGAGAACCGGGGCTGGACGACGAGCTTCTGGCCGGGTCAGCAGTGGCTCGCGTGGGAGCTCACCGGCGACGAGGAGTTCCGCGCCGCGGCCCTGCGTCACGCCGTCGACTTCGCCGCGCGCGTGCGCGGCGAGAAGGATCTCGACACGCACGACCTCGGGTTCCTCTACAGCCTCGGCTCGCTGACCGCCGCGCGGATGGCCCCCGACGAGGCCTCCCGCGCCGACGCCCGCGCCGCCGCGTTGGATGCCGCGGACCACCTCATGCGGCGCTTCCTCGAGCCGGCGGGGATCATCCAGGCCTGGGGCGACCTGTCCGACCCGCGTCAGGCGGGCCGCACGATCATCGACAGCCTGATGAACATGCCGCTGCTGTCGTGGGCGCACGCGGAGACCGGCGACGAGCGCTACGCGGATGCCGTCCGCCGCCACACGACGCAGCTGCGCGAGAACATCCTGCGCGCCGACGACTCGACCTTCCACACGTTCTATTGGGACACCGAGACCGGCGAGCCGCTGCGAGGCGCGACCGAGCAGGGCGCGTTCGACGACTCGTGCTGGGCGCGCGGTCAGGCGTGGGGCGTCTACGGCTTCGCAATCAACCACCGTGCGACGGGCGACCCGGCGCTGCTGGAGGCGGCGTGGCGCTGCGCGGAGTACTTCCTCGCGCACCTGCCCGCCGACGGCGTGCCGTACTGGGACCTCGTCTACACCGACGAGAACCCGGCGCCGCGCGACAGCTCGGCCGGGGCGATCGCGGCGTGCGGGTTCCTCGAGCTCGCCGCCGTCGACACCGACCCGGAGCGCGCGGCCCGCGCCCGCGGGATCGCCGAGACCCTCGTCGCCGACCTCATCGCGGGGTACACGCCCGAGCGCCCGGAGGACGCCGACGCCCTGCTGCTGCACAGCGTCTACGACCTGCCGAAGGACAACGGCGTCGACGAGGGCACCCTCTGGGGCGACTACTTCTACCTCGAGGCGCTGACCCGGCTCCACAAGCCCGAGTGGGTGACGTACTGGTGAGGCTCGTCACCGTCCGCACGCCGGAGGGCCTCCGCGCCGGGGTCGTCCGGGACATCGCCGGCACCGACCGCGTGGCGCTGCTGCCGCACGCCGTCGTCGACGTGCTGGCCGATGCCGACGGCGGCGCGGCGCGGACGCGCGCGGCGGATGCCGCGGCATCCGTCACCGCCTCCTCGCCGGCGCTCGCCGAGCTCGACCTCGCGGCGCCCGTCACGCCCGGCAAGATCCTCTGCCTCGGCTACAACTACCGCGGGCACGTTCCCGACGGGGTCGACCCCACCGCGAACGACCCGGAGTTCCCCGACGTGTTCGTGAAGACCCCGAACACGCTTGCCGGTCCGCATGATCCCGTCGTGCTGCCGACCGGAGCGACGGATGCCGACTACGAAGGCGAGCTCGCGATCGTCATCGGTCGCCGCGCGCACGAGGTGGCACTCGACGATGCCCTCGCGCACGTCGGCGGGTACACGATCCTCAACGACGTGTCCGACCGGGCGTGGCAGCGCCGGCAGAGCCAGTGGGCGCTCGGCAAGTGCTCCGACGGGTTCGCGCCGCTCGGTCCGTGGATCACGACGGCCGACGCCGCACCCGACCCGCAGGACGTGCTCGTCGAGGTCGTGCGCGACGGCGTCGTCACGGTGTCGCAGTCGACGTCGACGACGATCTTCTCCGTCGCCTTCGTCGTGCACCACCTCAGCCAGGTGATGACGCTCGAGCCGGGCGACGTCATCTCCACCGGCACGCCGCAGAAGCTGCCGGAGGCCCAGGCATCCCACCGCCCGCTCGCGCCCGGCGACGCCGTCACCGTCCGCATCACCGGCCTCGGTGAGCTCACGACCCGCTTCATCGCCCCGCCGATCTCTGGAGTGAACGCATGATCCTCGACGCCTTCCGTCTCGACGGCCGCACCGCCCTCGTCACCGGCTCGAGCCGGGGCCTCGGCCAGGGCGCCGCCGTCGCGCTCGCCGAAGCCGGCGCCGACATCGCCCTCCTCGACCGGGGCGACGCGACCGAGACCGCCGCGGCGATCGAGGCGCTCGGCCGCCGCGTGCACCGCGTGCAGCTCGACTTCGTGTCCGCCGCGCCGGAGGACTACGCCGCCGCCGTCGCCGAGATCGAACAGGCCCTCGCGCCCGTCGACATCCTCGTCAACAACGCCGGCACGATCCGTCGGGCACCCGCCGCAGAGCACCCGGTGAGCGACTGGGACGACGTTCTCGCCGTCAACCTCGACTCGGTGTTCCACCTGTCGCAGGCGGTCGGGCGCGGCATGATCGCGCGCGGCCACGGCCGCATCGTCAACGTGGCGTCGATGCTGTCGTTCCAGGGCGGCATCCTCGTTCCCGGCTACACCGCCAGCAAGCACGCCGTATCGGGCCTCACGAAGGCGCTCGCGAACGAGTGGGCCGCCTCCGGCGTCACGGTCAACGCGATCGCACCCGGCTATATGGCCACCGACAACACCGCGCCGCTGCGCGCCGACGATGACCGCGCCGCGTCGATCCTGTCGCGCATCCCGGCCGGGCGCTGGGGAACGCCCGGCGACCTGCAGGGCGCGTTCGTTTTCCTGGCATCCGACGCCGCGGCATACGTGACCGGCGCGATCATCCCCGTCGACGGCGGCTGGCTCGTCCGCTGAGCCGCGCCCACCCAGCATCCGACCCTTCGAGAAGGAGAACCCCATGAGCGAGACGCACATCCCGCAGCGATACGCGACGAACCCGGCGCAGATCCCCGGCATGACCACGGCGCAGCTGCGCGACACGTACCTCATCGAGGACGTCTTCGTCCCCGGCGAGATCCGCCTGACGTACACGCACCACGATCGCGTCGTGCTCGGCGGCGCCGTGCCCGCCGGCGACGAGCTCGTGCTCACGGGCTACCCCGAGATCCGGTCGGACTACTTCCTCGAGCACCGTGAGCTCGGCGTCATCAACGTCGGGGGCACCGGCGCGGTCATCGCCGACGGCGAGACCTACGAGCTCGTGAAGGGCGCGTGCCTGTACCTCGGCCGCGGCGTGAAGGACGTGCGGTTCCTGGACGCTTCGGCTCCTTCGTCGCTCAGCGCAGGCCAGGACGGATCCGGCGGCGCGCAGTTCTACCTCTTCTCCGCTCCCGCGCACACCTCGTACCCGACGCAGCTCGTGCGTCCCGGCGAGGGCAACGTCCGCGAGCTCGGCGATCAGCTGACGAGCAATCGCCGCACACTCAACCAGTACATCCACGAGAACGGCATCCGCAGCTGCCAGATCGTGATGGGTGTGACCGAACTGCACCCGGGCTCGATGTGGAACACCATGCCCGCGCACACGCACGATCGCCGCACCGAGTGCTACCTGTACTTCGACGTGCCGGAGGACGCCCGCGTCATCCACCTGCTCGGCGAGCGTGAGGAGACGCGTCACCTGGTCGTCGCCGATCGTCAGGCGATCATCTCGCCGTCGTGGTCGCTGCACTCGGGTGTCGGAACCGCGGCATACTCGTTCGTGTGGGCGATGGCGGGCGAGAACCAGGCATTCGACGACATGGACGCCGCCCCCGTCACCGACCTGAAGTGACCGGCGCGGGCCGCCGCGTGCTCCTCGCGGCGGGGGAGACGATGGCGATGGTCGCGCCGGTCGCGGCCGAGTCGGTGGAGGATGCGGAGCTGTTCCGCATCGACGCCGGCGGCGCGGAATCGAACGTCGCCGCGCACGTCGCGGCGCTCGGCCACCCGGCGCGGTGG
>JAEYAG010000217.1 GCA_023451265.1 Actinomycetes bacterium
GAGTTGGTCACCGCCGGGGCGTGGACACCCCCGATGGAGGACACGACGCCGTTCTGAGCACCGCGGATGCCGCGGGCTCCGGCCGGACGGCCACCTAGACTGGAGGGGTGCGACGTATCGACCACCGCCCGCGCTGGGGACTCGCCGCGGCGGGCGCCATCCTGGCCATCGCCCTCGCCGGCTGCACGCCGGGACCGGTGCCCCCACCGGCATCCTCGTCACCGAGCTCGCCGTCGCCCACCGCGACGCCGACGCCCACCGGACCCGTGCTGGTGCCCGACGGCACCGCCGCGGACAACCTCCCGCTCTTCGCGGCGATCGTGAACCAGGTCGCGGCTACCGATCGGGCGGTGCAGGGGCGGGCGTACATCGACGCCCTGGTGGCGGCGGGCTTCGACAAGGCCGACATGGAGGTCACGCAGGACCTCACGACGGTGGGCAACCCCGCCGACGCGATCCAGTTCTCGGTGCGCTGGGACGGCGAATGCCTTGTGGGCCAGGTCGGACCCTCCACCCCGGCACCGACGGCCCTGGTGCTGCCCGAGGTGCCCGGCGGCACGTGCCTGATCGGTCAGACACGCCCCATCGACTGGTGACGAGGGCCTGGGGCGCACGAGCGTCCGCGTAGACTTGGGTCGTTATGGCCGAATACATCTACTCCATGGTCCGCGCCCGCAAAGCGGTGGGCGAGAAGCTGATCCTCGACGACGTCACCATGTCGTTCCTGCCCGGGGCGAAGATCGGCATGGTCGGCCCCAACGGTGCCGGTAAGTCGACGATCCTGAAGATCATGGCGGGCCTGGACACCCCTTCCAACGGCGAGGCGAAGCTGACCCCCGGCTACACCGTCGGCATCCTCATGCAGGAGCCCGAGCTCGACGAGACCAAGACCGTCCTGGAGAACATCCAGGAGGGCGTCGCGATCAAGGCCAAGCTCGATCGCTTCAACGAGATCTCGGCGCTCATGGCCGACCCCGACGCCGACTTCGACGCGCTGCTGGCCGAGATGGGCGTGCTGCAGGAGGAGATCGACGCCGCGGACGGCTGGGACCTCGACTCGCAGCTGGAGCAGGCGATGGACGCCCTGCGCACCCCGCCCGGGGACGAGCCGGTCACGAAGCTCTCCGGCGGTGAGCGCCGCCGCGTCGCGCTCGCGAAGCTGCTGCTGCAGAAGCCCGATCTGCTGCTGCTGGACGAGCCCACCAACCACCTCGACGCCGAGAGCGTGCTGTGGCTCGAGCAGCACCTGCAGTCGTACAAGGGCGCGGTCATCGCGATCACCCACGACCGGTACTTCCTCGACAACGTCGCGGAGTGGATCGCCGAGGTCGACCGCGGCCGCCTCATCGGCTACGAGGGCAACTACTCGACCTACCTGGAGAAGAAGGCCGAGCGCCTTGACATCCAGGGCAAGAAGGACGCCAAGCTCGCCAAGCGGCTGAAGGACGAGCTGGAATGGGTGCGGTCCTCCGCGAAGGGCCGCCAGACGAAGTCGAAGGCGCGCCTCGCCCGCTACGAGGAGATGGCCGCCGAGGCCGAGCGCACCCGGAAGCTCGACTTCGAGGAGATCCAGATCCCGGCCGGCCCGCGCCTGGGCAACGTCGTGATCGAGGCCAAGAAGCTGCAGAAGGGCTTCGGCGACCGTTCGCTCATCGACGGGCTCAGCTTCAGCCTGCCGCCGAACGGCATCGTCGGCGTCATCGGCCCGAACGGTGTCGGCAAGACGACCCTGTTCAAGACGATCGTCGGTCTCGAGCCGCTCGACGGCGGTGACCTGAAGGTCGGCGAGACCGTCAAGATCAGCTACGTCGACCAGAGCCGCGCGAACATCGACCCGAACAAGACGCTGTGGGAGGTCGTCTCCGACGGCCTCGACATCATCACGGTCGGCAAGACGGAGATCCCCTCGCGCGCCTATGTGTCCAAGTTCGGCTTCAAGGGACCGGATCAGCAGAAGAAGGCCGGGGTGCTCTCCGGCGGTGAGCGCAACCGCCTGAACCTCGCGCTGACCCTCAAGGAGGGCGGCAACCTGCTCCTCCTCGACGAGCCGACCAACGACCTCGACGTCGAGACCCTGTCCTCGCTCGAGAACGCGCTGCTCGAGTTCCCCGGCTGCGCCGTCGTGATCACGCACGACCGGTGGTTCCTCGACCGCATCGCCACGCACATCCTCGCCTACGAGGGCACCGACGAGGAGCCCGACAAGTGGTACTGGTTCGAGGGCAACTTCGAGGCGTACGAGCAGAACAAGATCGAGCGCCTGGGCGTCGACGCGGCCACCCCGCACCGCTCGACGCACCGCAAGCTGACACGCGATTGAGCACCGTGGGCTCCTCGCGGATCCACGTCCCGATCCACCTCCGCTGGGGCGACCTCGACGCGTTCAACCACGTCAACAACGCGACGATGCTGAAGCTCCTCGAAGAGGCGCGGGTGCGCGTGTTCTGGCTCCCCGTCGTCGGCGAGGATGCGCCCGAAACCGCGGTGATCGAGGCGGGGGTGGATGCCGGTGAGCTCACCCTCATCGCCCGGCAGGAGATCGAGTATCTCGCGCCGGTGCCCTACCGCCGCGATCCGCTGGACGTGCAGTTATGGTTCGGCAAGCTCGGCGGGTCCAGCGTCGAGGTCTGCTACGAGGTGTACAGCCCGATCGGCGACGCGCCGCAGGTGCTGTACGCCCGCGCGTCTTCGTCGGTCGTGCTGGTGGATGCGGTGACCTTCCGCCCGGTGCGGCTGTCGCAGCGGATGCGCGATGCGTGGACGCCGTACCTGGGCGAGCCGGTCGCGTTCAACCGCCGCTGACGTCGGCGGTGCCGCCGCCGGTCGGCTCGGGCACGCGCACCATGATCTCCTGGGCGACGGAGGCGACGAGCTCGCCGTCGCGCGTGAAGATGCGTCCCGTCGCGAGCCCTCGCCCGCCGCGGGCGCTCGGGGACTGCTGGGCGTAGAGCAGCCACTCGTCCACCCGCGCGGGCCGGTGCCACCACATCGCGTGGTCGAGGCTGGCGACCTTCAGGCCCCGCAGCGACCACGGGACGCCGTGCGCGCGCAGCACGGGTTCCTGGATGGTGAGGTCGCTCATGTAGGCCAGCACCGCGCGGTGCAGCGCCGGGTCGTCGCCGATCGGCCGCCGCGTCCGCATCCACACGTGCTGCTGCGGCACGTGCGGGCCCGGTACGCGATCGTAGATCGCCCCGTCGGCGTGGACGAGCTCGATCGGGCTGTCGGAGACGAGCCGCTGCGACAGCGGATGCAGGGTCGTCGCATCCGTGCGCTCCCGCGCCTGCTCGGGGGAGAGGACGCCCTCCGGAATGGGATGCTGATGATCCAGCCCCGGATCCTCGTGCTCGAACGACGAGATCATGGAGAAGATCGGCACGCCGTGCTGGAAGGCCTGCGTGCGGCGGGTCGAGAAGGATCGCCCGTCGTGGATGCGGTCCACCGACAGCGTGACGCCCTGCGACGCGTCGCCGGGACGCAGGAAGTAGCCGTGCATCGAGTGCGGCACGCGGTCGTCTTCTGTGGTGCGATCGGCGGCGATGATCGCCTGCGCGAGCACCTGTCCGCCGAAGATGCGGCCGGTCGGCATCGGATGCGACGACCCGGTGAAGATGTCCTCCGTCGTGCGCGCCCCCGAAGTGGCGAGATCGATGACCTCCAGCATCATGCCCACCGGGTCATGCTGCGCGTTCACCATGTCGCACCCACGTGCACTCCCATCCTCGACCGTGTGACGCTTGCTAGTTTAGGGCGGGTGTCCTCCCGCCTCCTGTTCCCCGACGCCGCCACGGCCGCCGACGTCATCGTCTTCGCCGAGCGCGCGGCGCGACTGGGCGACGGCACGGTGCGGCTGCAGGCGCAGCGTGGCACGCTCGCGCTGACCGCGGCGCCGCTGGCGCCCCAGACCCTGCTCGACACCACGCCGACCGTGCTCGGGATGCGGGCCGTGCGCGTGGACCCCGAGCTCGAGTGCGACCTGGTGGTGGGTTCCCCCCCCCGCGCCCGCGGCCA
>JAEYAG010000232.1 GCA_023451265.1 Actinomycetes bacterium
CCCCCTCATCGACCTGCTCGCCGGCCTGATGGAACGCCTGGCCGCCGCCGGATACCGCATCAAAGACGCCGCGATCGTCGCCGGCGACGCCTGGTGCGGTTACTTCGAGCAGGCAGGCGAGCGCGACCTCGCCGAGCTCGATGCCGCGCGCGCCGCGATCCCAGCCGAACTGCACCACCGCCGGGCACCGGAGCGACTGCCCGCCCGAAACACCGAGCTGGCCGAGCAGGTCACACTCGCCCTGCTCGACCGTCTGATCGACGACGGCGAATGCGACGCGTTCGGCGTCGTACGCTCCAGTGCACCGCCCGACCCGATCGACCTCCTCGAGGACCTCCTTACCCGTGACCCCGACACCGTCGGGCCGCTGAGCCTCGCGCGTCTGCTCTCGACACTGCTGACGGAGGGCGACGTCGACCGCACCGTGCTGCAGATCGCCTTCGGCCGCGCGGTGGGCGAAGCATCCTGGCAGGCGACGCTGGCGAACCGGCGTCGGGCGGCCGAGGCCGGCGTGCAGCCCGTCGACATCCTCCGCGACGACCACGAGAACGGACGGATGCCGGAGGACGGGCTCCGCAGAGCGGGCATGCTCATCGGCGACACACCGACCCGCCCGGACCCCGGCCGACTGCATCGGGGCGCGCTCCTGCTCGGCCGGGCCGTCGTCCACTGCGGACTCCCCGAGCGCTCCTGGGCCATGTGCGCCCTCGCGTGGGTGCGCTGGGCGGTCGGACTCGCCACGGCGGCCGATGCCCTCGTGCGCGAAGCCATCCGCATCGACCCCGGCAACACCCTCGCCCCCATCTATGCAGCGATTCTGCACGCCACCCCACCGGTCTGGATCTTCGACCGCCGCCCGCCGCAGAACCGCAAGGGCCGTCGCACCGCCGCCCGCGCGGCACGCCGCGATGCGCTGGTCGGCGCGCTCGGTAGGCTCGGGGAGTGACTGCCGTCCTCATCGCCCTGCTGCTCGTCAACGCCGTCTTCAACGTCGTGGTCTGGCCGCGCTTCTACACCCGTGTCGCGAAAGATCCCCGCGCCCGTGGTGCCGACGGCAAGCCGACCCAGTTCCTCATCGTGCACGCGGTCCTCATCGCGCTGGCCCTGACCATCGCACTCGCCTCGGCCATCGCGGCGATCGCGGCGATGTTCTCGCCGGCCGCGTGAGCGCCTCCGGACACGCCGGGCGCGGCGCCGGCTCGCCCTCCCCTCACGACGCTCCGCGCCACGCTCGACACGTCTGCGCACCGCTGACTACCCTCGACCCATGAACAGCACGCTGGCAGCCCTGACGGCATGGATGCCGCGCCAGCGCTGGTACACCTCCACCGACGGCATCCCCCGCCTGCGCGTGCTCTCCGACGAACCGCTGCCCTCCGACGATCCGAGCGCCGAGGTGCGGGTCCTCGTCGTTGCCGATGACGCGCCCGCGAACCCCATCGTCTATCAGGTGCCCCTCGTCGTGAGAACGGCGACGGATGCCGCGGCCTCGGCATCCTTCATCGGACTGACCGACGCGGGGCGGCACCTGCTCGACGGACCGCACGACCCTGCCTACACCGCGGCGCTCTGGCGCGCGATCGCGCCGTATCAGGGCGCCGCGACCGCCGAAGTGCTCTCGGGCGAGCAGTCCAACACGTCGGTCATCTTCCACCCGGGCGACGGCGCACCGGTCATCTGCAAGGTCTTCCGCAGACTCCACGCCGGCCTGAACCCCGACATCGAGCTGCAGAGCGCCCTCGCCGAGGCCGGTTCGCCGCACGTGCCGCGCGTGATCGGCCGCGTCGACGGGGAATGGTCCTCCCCGGGGACGTCCCGGTCCCCGGAATCGGGGTCGCTGGCCTTCGCCCAGGAGTTCTTCCCCGACGTCGCCGACGCGTGGCGCGTGGCCCTGACGGCCGCCGCCGATCACGCCGACTTCTCCGCCGACGCGCACAGCCTCGGACATGCCACCGCCGAGGTGCACCGCGACCTCGCGCGCCTCTTCCCCGCGCCGCCCGCCGACGCGGACGCCCAGGCCGCCATCACCGGTGCCTGGCGCCGGCGGCTGACCATCGCCCTCAGCGAGGTGCCGCAGCTCGCCCCGCACCGCGCGGCGATCGAGAGCACGTACGTCGCCGCCGCGAGCGCACAGTGGCCGGCTCTGCAGCGCGTGCACGGCGACTACCACCTCGGTCAAGTGCTGCAGGTGCCCGGCCGCGGCTGGGTGCTGCTCGACTTCGAGGGCGAACCCATGCGCCCCATCAACGAGCGTCGCGCGCCCGATCTGGCTCTCCGCGACATCGCCGGCATGCTGCGCTCGTTCGACTACGTCGCCGGGTCCCTCACCCTGGCGACGCCCGACGCCCGCGAATCCGCCGATGCGTGGGCGGATGCCGCGCGCGACGCGTTCCTCCGCGGCTACCGGGATTCCTCCGGCAGCACGACCGCGGGCGCCCTCTTGAACGCGCTGGAACTCGACAAAGCCGTCTACGAAGCGATCTACGAGGCCCGCCACCGACCGGCGTGGCTCGCGATACCGCTCGCCGCCGTCACGCGGCTCGTCGCGCGCTGATCCCAGACCCCGCTTCGTCGCGCGCTGATCCCGGACGCTGAGCCCAGAGCCCGCGCGCGGAGCCCGGAGGCCCGACGCCGGAGCCCCGGGCGCTACTCGTCGTCGAGGTCGGCCTCGTCCGCCTCGTCGTCGTCCTCATCGCTCGAGGCGAGATGCCACGTCTCCCACCGCGTCATGAGCTCGCCGATCGCCGCCGCGAACCGGGCCGAGGCCGCGCCGGGAGCGGTGTCGCCGAAATAGTGGCGCACCCATCCCTCCAGCCGCGACACGGCGTCGGGGTCCGACAGCACCCGGGCGGTCTCCTCGAGGATGCGGGGCGCGTCGGCGGCATCCAACCACTCGGCATCCGAGAGGTACCCGTGCGTGTCGACGATCGCGGCCGGGTCGACGGGCCGGGTCACCATCAGCGGCCGGTCGGCGGCGAGCCGGTCGTACACCATGGCGGAGATGTCGACCACCGCGACGTCGGCGGCGGCCAGCTGCCAGCCGAGATCGGGCTGGTCGTCGAAGACGTGCTGCGCCCGCGGATCGGCCGCGTTGGCCGCAGCGATCGCGGCGATGATCCGCTGGTTCGCGGCGCCGTACGCGCCGTCGACGACCCCGGACCGCGGATGCGGCCGGTAGATGAGCCGATGCGCGGGCGAGGCGAGCACCGCGGAGGCGAGCGCTTCGCCGTGCGTCGCGATCGAGCCGTAATGGGCGGAGGGACGATCGCCCTCCCAGGTCGGCGCGTACAGGACGACCGTGCGCTCGTCGGGCGTGTACGGCAGCGTCCCGGAATAGTGGTCGGCCTGCGGCCGCCCGATCTGCATCGTGCGGGTGTCGAGGTCGTAATCCCACAGCACCCGCGCCAGCCGCTGCCGGGCGGCCTCGCCCGCGACGAAGGCGACGTCGTACGCCTTGAACTGGTTCGTGGTCATGTACATCTTGTCGGACTCGCCGTGGTTGATGAACACGTGCCAGCGCCGGCCGTAGCGGAACATCTGGAAGTTGCGGGTGTTCTGGTTGACGTACAGCACGACGCGGATGTCCTGGTCGGCGACGTAGCGCTCCAGGTCACGCACGGTCGGCACGAACGCGACCGGCAGCGCGTCGTCGGCGAGGATCGCTCGCGCGCCCGTCGCGCTGCGGCTGAGCACGACGACCGGCCACGTCTTCGCGATCTCGGCGAGCGGCTTGTACCACTGCCGGATCTGATACATGTTCACGTCACCGTCGGCGAAGTACACCGCGATGCGGAAGTGCTGGGCCGGATGCCGGGGCTGCTGCGCCAGGCGGGACCTCACATCGATGACGGCGCGGCGATTGCGCAGCGCCTTGCGCAGCAGCGCAACGGCTTTGCGCCCGTCCGAAAGGATTCCCACCCCTCCAGGGTACGGCCCCGGGCGCACGGGCCCGCCGTCCGCGGTCCGGGCGGCGTGGCATGATCGACGGGTGCACGACGACGACCACCGCCAGCGGGACGCCCCCGTTCCCCCGGCGGATGCGGGGGTCAGCTTCGTCATGCCGGTGCTCAACGAGCGGGCGTATCTCGAGCGCGCCGTGCAGAGCGTCCTGGAGCAGCAGCTCGACGGGCCGGCGGAGGTGGTGCTCGCCCTCGGCCCGTCCACCGACGGGACCGACGAGATCGCCGAGCGCCTGGCCGCCGCCGACCCACGGGTGCGGCTGATCGCGAACCCCGCCGCCGACATCCCGGTGGGCCTGAACCTCGCGATCCGCGCCGCGGTCCACCCCACGATCGTCCGCGTGGACGCGCATTCCGAACTCGAGCGCGGCTACACCCGTCGCGCGCTGGCGACTCTCGCCGACACGCGCGCCGCCAACGTCGGCGGCGTCATGCGCGCCGACGGCCGCACGCCCTTCCAGCGCGCCGTCGCCCGCGCCTACAACTCCCCCATCGGCCTCGGCGGCGGCGCGTACCACTCCGGCGGCGCCGCGGGCCCCGCCGAGTCGGCCTACCTGGGGGTCATGCGCCGAGCCGTCCTCGACGAGGTCGGGCTGTTCGACGAGACCATCCGCCGCGGCGAGGACTGGGAGCTCAACCTCCGCATCCGACGCGCCGGCTACCGCGTGTGGTTCGACCCCACCCTCGCCGTCACCTACTGGCCGCGCGAGCGGTGGTCGCGCCTGGCCCGTCAGTTCCGCTCGACGGGAACGTGGCGGGGCGAGCTGGTCCGCCGGTACGGCCGCCGCAACTCCGTGCGGTTCTTCGCGCCTCCCGCGCTGGTCCTGCTCGTGCTGCTCGCCGTCGTGGTGGGTCTTCTGCAGGCGACGGGCGTGCTCGGCGGTGCGGCCGCGCTCGCGGCATCCGTCGTCTATCTGCCGCTCGTGGCGTACGCCGTCCTCGTCCTCGGGTACGCCTGCAGTCGCGGGGCCGGCCCCGGCATCCGCGAACGCCTGTGGACACTCGTCGTCATTCCGACGATGCACCTGGCATGGGGCAGCGGGTTCCTCATCGGCGCGGCGCGCGGTGCCCGTGAGAACGTCGACACCTCACGCCTGGACCGCAACACGCCGCTGCCCTGACTCATCGTTCACGCGGAGTGATCGTTCACCCGCGATCGACGAACCCCTGATCGAGGATGCGGGCGACCACCCGCTCCGCAGCGTGACCGTCGTCGCGGGCGTTGAAACGGTCGCGCCAGCGCGCGTACCGGTCGGCGACCGCCGTGACCGCGGCGGGATCGTTGAGGGCGGCGGTGAGCTCCGCCTGGGTGGCGGTCAATGGTCCCGGGGCGTGCGCGGCCAGGTCGAAGTAGAACCCGCGCAGCTCTCCCCGGTAGTGCTCGACGTCGGGCGTGAAGAAGTACAGCGGCTTGCCCGTCGCGGTGAAGTCGAACATGACGGACGAATAGTCGGTGATGAGCGCGTCGGCGGCCACCAGCAGCTCGGAGATGTCGGGATACGCCGTCACGTCGATGACGCGGGCACCCGCCGCGTCGGATCCCGGCAGCAGCGTCCGCGAGTGGCCGCGCACCATCACGACCGCATCGGTGTCGCGGGCGAGTCGCTCCAGATCGAGGAAGTCGACGATCTCGTCGCGATCGTCCCGCCACGTCGGCGCGTAGAGCAGCACGCGGGCATCGGCCGCGATGCCCAGCGCCGCTCGGACCGCCGCGCCGTCGGCGGTGACGAGCACGTCGTTGCGGGGATAGCCCTCCACCCAGATGGGACGTCGGAGGAACGCGTAGGCCTTGCGCAGGATGCGGGCGCCGTAGGCGTTCTGTGCGAGCAGCACGTCCCAGCGGCGGCTCTCGCGGAGCACCGCGACCATCCGCCGCGGATCGAATCCGGGCCGGTGGAGCGCGAGCCGCTTCAGCGGAGTGCCGTGCCACGTCTGCAGCACCACCTGGCCGGGCCGGCGGGTGTAGCGACGACGCAGCCAGTCGTTGACGACGAGCAGGCGCGCCGATCCCCGTGCCCGCCACCACTGCGGACTGCCCTCGATCACCGGGATGGCACCGTCCGGGACGGCGACCGACAGGTCGACGACGCTCCAGTACCGGGTGACACCCGGGGCCACTCGGGCCAGCTCACGGTCGATGGCCCGGGGATTGCAGCTCGCGTTGCGGCCGTAGAAGCTCTCGAAGAAGACGGCGTTCTCCAGGTCCGCGCCCGGCGGGCGGTTCGCGTAGCGGCGCTCGAGCGCCGCCTGACCCTCGCCGGAGTCGTAGGCGGGATCGATGGGCGCCCGCACGGTGAGGCGATCGCCGTCGAGCCGCGCCCGCAGGGTGGTCGCCGCGGTCTCGGGGGCGGTCGCCGGCACCTCGAGCCGCGTGCCGGCATCGTCCGTGAGACGCACCTCGTACACCCCGCTCGGCAGCGGAAGCGATGGCCCGCCCCACCGCGACGCCCGCAGCGGCAGCTCCACCGACCACTGTCCGTCACCGGCATCCTGCGGCGTCGCTTCGACGCGCGCGCGCCGGCCGACGAGCCCCGCCGCGGCGGGGGCGGCGCCGACGCCGTGCAGCACGAGCGCGGGAACCGGATCGGTGTCGATGCGGGCGGTGATCGTCATGGGCGCCTCTCTGCGGCCAGGGCGGCCTGTACGGCACGGTACACGCGCGCGGTGTTCTCGCCGTCGTCGAACGCGTGCACCCGTGCGCTCAGGGCCCGTGCTCTCGCGAGCCGGCGCTCGCGCTCGGCGGGGTCGGAGAGCACCGCCCGCACGAGCGCCGTCGCCGCCGTCCACTCGCGCGCGACGTCGTCACCGGCGACCTCCGCGTACGTGCCGTAGAAGCCGCGGGACCGGGCGTAGTCGGCGAGGTCGGGCGCGAGGAACACCGTCGGCACCGGGACGAGGGCTGCGTCGAACGCCAGCGACGAATAGTCGGTGATGAGCACGTCGACGGCGGGCAGCAGCGGAGTGACGTCGGAGACGAGGTCGCTGCCCAGCATCCGCCCGCCGGCCCCGAGCGCGGCCGCGTAGTCCCCGGCGCCGAGCGGGTGCGAGCGGACCAGCAGAATCGCCTCGGCGTCGTCGAGGACGCTCTGCAGCGCCGCGGCCTGCGCCGCGTCGGGCGCCGCCGGGTCGGGCGCCCCGTCGCGCCATGTCGGGGCGTACAGCACGACCCGACGGTCGCCGATCTCGGGGACGAGCTCGGCCAGCCGCGCCCGCGCGGACGCCCGGCGGTCGGCGGCCGTGCCGCGCGAGAGCACATCGACGCGCGGCTCGCCGGTGACCGGGACGCGCTCATCGGGAAGTCCGAACCCCGACTCCAGGCGCCCACGGACCACCTCGGACGCCGCCGGCAGCACGCGGATGCGGCGTTGCGTGCGCCGGTACGACAGCGCGAGCAGCCGGCCCAGGGCGCGGCGGACGAGCGTCGGCGCACCGGGGAGGGGCGGCTGCGTCGTGACGGGCGCGTCGAGCCCGATGCGCTTGAGCGGGATGCCGTGCCACAACTGCACGATGACCCCGCCGGTGGCGGCGTAGCGGTTGACGTCGCCGAACCCGTGGGTGACGACGATGACCGCGGCGCGCGCCGTGAGCCAGAACCCCCGCAGCGACGCCTTGCGTGCCGCGGGGATGCCGCGGTGACGCGCTTCTGCCTCGTCGGCCGCACCGCCCGTGAGCCACACCGCGCGCTCACCGCGCGCCGCCGCGTGCTCCCACAGCGCCCAGGCACCGTCAGCAAGCCCCACGGCGCACCCGAACACCCACAGGTCGCGCGTCCGAGGGATCACGAGGGTCAGCACACGGCCGAGCACATATAGCGGGATGCGAAGGAGCTTCCCGGCGTTGCCGGCGCCGAACGAGAAGGACGCCACCCGGCGAGCCTATCGTCCGGTGGCGTCCTTCTCTTCGAGCGGACCCGGCGTCGCGATGACGCGTGTCGAGTGTTACTGCGTGAGCGTGCCGAGGGTCACGGTCGCCGACAGGGTCTTGCCGTCGCGCTCGTACACGATGGTCGCCTTCGAACCGGCGGCGAGGGCGCGCACCTGAGCGGTCAGGTCGGTCGCGTCGCTGATCGGCACCCCGTTGAACGACGTCACGACGTCGCCCTTCTTCAGCCCGGCCTCGGCGGCGGCCCCACCGGTGGTGACCTCGCTGATGTAGGCGCCCGCGGTGGTCGCGCCCTCCTGCGCGGCGGCGTCCATCACGCCGGCGCCCAGCAGGCCGTGAGTGGCGGCACCGTCGGCGATGATCTCGTCGGTGATGCGCTTGACGATGTCGGACGGGATAGAGAAGCCGACCCCGATCGACCCGGACTGGCTCGAGCTCGAGCTGCCGGTCGAGGCGATCGCGACGTTGATGCCGATGAGCTGGCCCTCGCCGTCGACGAGCGCACCGCCGGAGTTGCCCGGGTTGATCGCGGCATCCGTCTGGATGACGGCGATCGAGATCGTGCTCGTGGCGGAGGACTGCTGCTGACCCTGGCCGAAGTCGAACTGGAACGGCGAGTCGCCCTGCCCGTTCTCCGGGCTCTGCTGCGTGTCGTCGCCCTCGGGAGCGGCGGACGAGGCGATCTGGATCGAACGGTTCAGCGCGCTGACGATGCCCGTCGTGACCGTGTTGGACAGTCCGAGCGGGGCGCCGACGGCGACGGTCTGGTCGCCGACGTTGAGCTTGCTGGAGTCGCCGAACGTGATGGGCGTGAGCCCCGACGCGTCGTCGAGCTTGATGACCGCGAGGTCGTAGGTCGGGTCGGTGCCGACGATGGTGGCGGAGTACACCTTGCCGTCCGACGTCGTGACCGTGAGCTTCGCGTCGGAGGTCTCGCCGTCCAGCGTCACGACGTGCGTGTTGGTCACGACGTAGCCGTCTTCGCTCAGGATGACGCCCGAGCCGGTGCCGCCGGACGAGCCCGACGTCGCCGAGATGGTCACGACGCTCGGCACGACCTTCGCCGCGATCGCGGTGGTCTGGTTCACCGAGTCGGTGTTGTTGACCGTGATGGCGCCGGGGCCGGTGGTGACGACCGTCTGCGGCTGCGCGAAGAACGAGGTGCCCGCGGCGGCTCCGCCGAGGCCGGCCGCACCGCCGACGAGGGCCGCGGCCACCATGATGCCGACGATCTTGCCGGCCCCGACCTTCGCGCCCGGCGCCGACGCGGTGTGACCACTGGCGCCCGCCGTGTCGTGTCCGTGCAGGTGGTGGCCGGAGGCGGGAAGTCCGGATGCCGGGGCCGTCGCGTACGCGGCAGTGGGATGCTGCCCGGGCTGGCTCTGCTGCCCGTGCTGACCGTAGGCGGGGGCTCCGTAGGGCGCGCTCGGCGCCGTGTAGGGGGCCTGCGACGCATACGGGTG
>JAEYAG010000043.1 GCA_023451265.1 Actinomycetes bacterium
CATCCACCCCGCGCCGCGTGAGCTCCGCTCCGAGCAGGATGCCGACGGGCCCCGCCCCGACGATGACGACCTCAGGCATGTCCCGCCCCGATCGCGAGCAGCCGGAACGGTGCGGGTTCCTCGACCCGCCACGGCGCGCCGAGCGCGGCGGCGAGTTCGTCGCGGCGGTAGCTGCGCCGGATCGATCGCAGCCCGTCGGTGCGCAGGAACGTCCCCGGCGCGAGCGGTGTGATGCCGACGGCGTACAGCGCGTACGCGAGGCGCCCGCGGGCGATGTCGGCCAGCAGCACCGGTCCGCGCGAGAGGGCGAGCGCGTCGGCCGCGAGGGCGGCGAGCTCGGCCGCGTCGAGATGGTGCACGACGTGGTTCGACACCACGGCGTCGAAGCGCTCGCCCGCCGCGACGAGGGCGGCGGCATCCGCGCAGCGAAACGTCACGCCCGGCACACGGCGGGCGGATGCCGCGGCGTGCGCGCGGGGGTCGGGATCGGCTCCGGTCCACTCCACGTCGAACCCGTCGCGACGGGCGAGCGCGGCGAGCCGCACGACGAGGTCGCCGCCTCCCGAGCCGATGTCGAGGATGCGGGCGGGCCGATCGAGCGACGCGAGGTACGGACGCAGCTGCGCGCGGTACACCCCGCCCCAGCCCGACACCAGCCGGTTCACGACGCCGAAGCGCCGCAGCGTCGCCGCGAGGCGCCGCGGGTCGCAGTCCGGGTCGTCCATCAGCTCGCGCACGTCGGTGTCGCGGACGCGCATGCTCACCGTCGCGACTCCGCCGCCGCGCCCGAGACGAGGGCGTCCACGTCACCCGCGGCGACCCCCGCCGCGCCACCCGCGGCGACCCCGGCCCCCGCGCGGAGCGTGAGCATCGCGGACTCGACCGTCAGCCCCGGACCGAACGCGAGGGCCGCGACGCGGGCGGGGGCGGCATCCGATGCCTCGTCGAGCAGCCGCGCCAGGATGAACAGGATCGTCGCGCTCGACATGTTGCCGTGCTCGCGCAGCACCGCCCGCGACGGCGCGAGCGCGGCCGGGGGCAGCTCGAGCCCCGCCTCCACCCGGTCGAGCACGCTCCGCCCGCCGGGATGCACCGCCCACCGGTCGGGGCGCTCGCCGCCGAGGAAATCCCCGACCGCGCCGCGGATCTCGCGCCCGATGATGCGGGGAACCTCCGCCGACAGGGTCATCTCGAAGCCCGCGTCGCCGATCGTCCACGCCATGTCGGCCTCGCCGTCGCGGGTGACGGTCGTGCCGAACCGGTCGAGGTCGAGCACCGCGCCGCCGTGCCGCTCCGCGAGGTCGGTGCGGGCGGTGACGACGGCCGCCGCCGCGCCGTCGGCGAACACGGATGCCGCGACGATCTGCTCCGGGTCGGCGGACGGCCGGAAGTGCAGCGTGCACAGCTCGGCGCACGCGACCAGCACGACGGCGGCGGGGTCGGCGGCGCACAACGCGGCGGCGAGTCGCAGGGCGGGGAGGGCCGCGGCGCACCCCACGAACCCCAGATGGAACCGCTCGGTCCGCGCCGGCAGGCCGAGATCGCGCACCAGCCGGTAGTCCGGCCCCGGGGCGAACAGGCCCGTGCACGAGACCGTGACGACGTGCGTGACCTCGTCGCGTCGGACCCCCGCTCCCGTCAGCGCGCGCCGCGCCGCCTCGGCGAACAGCGCCGGTGCGAGCCGCACGTAGGCGGCGTTGCGTGCGCCCGTCGACGGCCGCAGCAGCGCCCCGGCGGCGTCGCGCACCGGCATCCGCTCGTCTTCAGCAACACCCCCGGGCGCCCCGGCCGCCCCGGCCACTCCGGGCGCCCCGGGCGCGAGCGCCGCGAGTACGGTGCGGCGGCTGTCGATCGCCGCCGCGTCGAACGCGGCGTGGATGAGGCGTCGCGTCAGTCGGTCGACGCCCGGCTGGGCGGCGAACAGATCGCGCACGTGCTCCTGCGGCAGACGCGTCGCCGGAAGGGCGGTTCCGATCGACAGGATGCGGGCGGGCATGGTTCACGGTAACCGTGAACCCGTCGGATGCGGAGGGGGCTCGCGCTGCGGTCAGTCGTTCGCGATGAGCGACTCGGCGATCGGCCGACGCGTGCGCGGTGCGAGTTCCCGCTCTCGCAGGGCCTCGGGCGCCTCGGCGAGCGAGCCCAGCGCGCCCACGGCCATGACCGTGACGGCGGCGAGATCGTCGCCGAACCCGAACGCCTCGCTGATCGCGGCCCGGTCGAAACCACCCATCTGGTGCGTGTGCAGTCCCGACGCGTGCGCCTGCACCGTGAAGTACGCCGCCGCCTGGCCGGTGTCGTACACCGCCCAGTTCAGCGGCTTGCCGTCGAGCGACGCCGCCGCCGCGAACACCACGAGCGCACCGGCATCGGCCGCCCACGACTGGTTGAAGCCCATGAGCGCGCCGACGATCGCGGCGTGCGCGTCGGTGCCCCGGCGGGCGACCACGAAGCGCCACGGCTGGGTGTTGTTCGCCGACGGCGCCCAGCGGGCGGCCTCGAGCGCGCTCGCGAGGGCGTCTTCGTCGATCGGCGTCTGCGCGTCGAAGATGCGGGTGCTCCAGCGCTCGGCGAGCACGTCCAGGATGGGCGCGTCGGTGTCGGCGGGGTGCACGGTGGTGAGGCTCATGGCGTCTCCTCGGATCGATGTCAGCGGTCGGGACGCCCTCGGCCCAGTCGATGCAACTGTATGCACCCGCGATGTGTTCCCGCTGGACGTCACCGGCTACCGTGGCAGCCATGACGATCGCCACGGCCGACCTCTACGACGAGCGCGGCGACGCGCTGGACTCCCTCGCCCTGCAGCTGCACGACATCGGCGGACGCGTCGCGTTCGACGGGCCCGTCCGCACGGTGCGCTGCCACCGCGACAACGCGCTGGTCAAGCAGATCCTCGCCACGCCGGGCGACGGCGCCGTGCTCGTCGTCGACGGCGGCGGATCGCTGGAGTCCGCCCTCGTCGGTGACCTCATCGCGGCCTCCGCGGTCGCGAGCGGCTGGGCGGGGATCATCGTCCACGGGGCGATCCGCGATCGCGAGGCGATCGGTCGCCTGCCGCTCGGCGTGAAGGCGCTCGGCTCGAACCCGTGCAAGAGCGCGAAGGACGGCGTCGGGGAGGTCGATGTGCCCGTGGAGATCGGCGGCGTCGTCTTCCGACCCGGTGCGCACGTGTGGGCGGATGCCGACGGCATCCTCGTCGAGCGCGTCGAGCGCGTTGAGCGCGTTGAGCGCGTTGAGCGCGTTGAGCGCTGACCGGCCGCGCGCGGTGTCGCGGCGCGGCCGGTCAGCGTCTTCGGCTCAGCGCCCGAGCGCCTCGCTGAGCTTGACGCGCGCGCCCATCCGCAGCAGGGAGTTCTCGTAGATCTTCGCGCCGACGAGGATCGCGAGGACGCACGAGACCAGCAGGATCGCGAGCGACACCAGCGGCTCCCACCACTGCGCCTGACCGAGGAACAGGCGCACCGGCATGCCCACCGGCGCCGAGAACGGCACGTACGACATCACCGACAGGACCGTCGGGTTGTTCCAGAAGAAGATCACCAGGAAATACGGCGCGAGGATCAGGAACATCAGCGGCGTCGTCGTGGCGCCGATGTCCTCCTGCCGCGACACCATCGCCGCCGCGGCGGCGAACAGGGCCGCCAGCAGCACGAAGCCGAAGAGGAAGAACACGCTGAACCACGCGATCGGACCACCGACGCCCTGCAGGAACTCCGTCTGCCCGGTCAGCGTCAGCCCGACCACGGCGATCGCGGCCAGGATGACCACCTGGCCCATCGCGAGGATCGTGTTGCCGATCACCTTGCCCGCCAGCAGCGCCCGCGCCGGGATCGCCGAGATCAGCAGCTCCACCACGCGCGTCTGCTTCTCCTCGACGACGCTCTGCGCGATCGTCGCGCCGAAGGTCTGCGCCGCGAACAGGAACACGATGCCGAAGCCGATCGCCGCGATGTAGCCGATCCAGTTCGTCGCGTTCGCGGGGTCGAGGACCACCACGTGGGGGGTCTGCGACAGCGACATGAGCAGGCCCGAGGGGACGTCGGACTCCACGATCACCGAGAAGCCGAGCGGCGGCTCGCCGTCGCCGACGACCGCGGCATCCACTGTGCCGTCCTTCACGAGCGCCTCGGCGGCGGCCTGATCGGCGACGGTCGTCACCTCGAGACCCGGGATGCCGTCGACATGCTGTGCGGCGTCGCTCGTGACCGCGACGGGGGTCGTGGAGCTGTCGTTCGCGCTGAATCCGGCCCAGATCACGCCGGCCAGGGCGATCACGAACAGGATCGCGAACGAGATGAGGAACGCCTTGCTGCGCAGCTTCGAGCCGATCTCGCGCTCGGCGACGAGCCACACGCTCTGGGCGAAGGAGGGGGTCTGCACGGTCACTGGATGACCTCCTTGAAGATCTGGGCGAGAGTGGGATGCCGGGGGGCGAAGGTCGTGACCGCGCCCGCCGCGACGGCGCGGCGCAGCACGTCCTGCGCCGCCTCGTCGGTGTCGGCGTCGAACACGGCGTAGCCGCCGTCGAACTCGACGACCTCGATGCCGGGCGCGTCGCGCAGCCACCCCAGGTCGCCGGCTGAGAGGAGCTCGAACCGGCGCCCGGCGTGCTGCGCGCGCAGGTCGTCGCGGCGCCCGGCGGCGCGGATCGTGCCGCCGGCGATGATCACGAGGTCGTCGCACAGGCGCTCGACGACATCGAGCTGGTGCGACGAGAACAGCACGGCCACCCCCGCGGCGGCGCGGCTCTGCAGCACGCCCGCGACGACGTCGACGGCGAGGGGGTCCAGGCCCGAGAACGGCTCGTCGAGGATGAGCACCTCCGGGTCGTGCACGAGCGCGGCGGCGATCTGCGCGCGCTGCTGGTTGCCCAGCGACAGCGTCTCGATGTTGTCCTGCAGGCGTTCGCCGAGCCCCAGCTCGACCAGCAGCGCCTCGGCGCGCGTCGTCGCGTCGGCGCGGTCGAAGCCGTGCAGGCGCGCGAGGTACACGATGTGGTCGATCACCCGCATCTTCGGGTAGAGGCCCCGCTCCTCGGGCATGTAGCCGAAGCGGCGGCGGTCGGCGGCCGTCACCGGCGTGCCGTCGAGGGTGACGGTGCCGCCGTCGCGCGCGAGCACGCCCAGCACGATCCGCATTGTGGTGGTCTTTCCCGCCCCGTTGCCGCCGACGAAGCCGGTCAGGCGCCCGGGGGCGACGTGGAACCCGACGTCGTCGAGCACCCGATGGGTGCCGTAGCTCTTCGTGATGCCGGACAGTTCGAGCATGCGCTCTCCTCCTCTGTGGCCATCGACACCGCGTGCCGATGCTCCGACGCTACGCGGCGCGGATGCCGCCGACCTCCCCCGTGGGACGGGTTTGCGCTCATCCCGGCATCCGTCGCCGGGATGAGCGCACGGTGAATTGACAGGAAACAGAAATGTCGCGTCCACCCGTCGGTCAACGACCGTCCCTACACTCGCAGACGTGACGAGCGCTCCGGAGGTCTCCCGCGCCCAGCGTCTGAAAAGCCTGGGTGTCCGCGCGGTCCAGCGATGGGAGAGATTCGTCCCGGTCGCCGTGCGATTCGCGTTCACCCGCCGAGGGCTGATCATCGGCTTCGCGGCGGTCCATCTGCTCTACTTCGTGGGCCTGCTGCACGTCATCGTCGTCGGCGGCACGGAGGGTGACCTGCCGCTGTACCGGCTGTGGGCCGAGCAGGCGCTGCACGGACACTGGCCGGTCATCGACATGGCATGGGTATATCCGGCGGGCGCGCTCGTGCCGATCATGGCGGCCATCGCCTTCGGCCCCTGGACGTACCAGCTCGTGTGGCTGCTGCTGATGGTCGCCGCGAACTGGCTCGCCGTCGTCGCCCTCACCGGCAACCTCCGCCGCCGCAAGGGCTACGTCGCCGCGTGGTACTGGCTCGCCGTGCAGCTGCTGCTCGCGCCGGTGTCGATGCTGCGGCTCGAGGGCTTCGCCGCGCCGCTGGCGATCGCGGCGCTCGTCTGGCTCGTGCGCCGCCCGGCCCTCGCGGGCGCCCTCATCGCCGCCGCGACCTGGATCAAGGTCTGGCCTGCGGCACTCGCCGCCGCCGCCGTCGCGATCTCGTCGCTGCGCATGCGGATCATCGCCGGCGGGCTCGCCGTCAGCGCCGCCATCGCCGGGGTGGTCATCGCCTTCGGCGGCGGCGACAACCTGTTCAGCTTCGCCACGATCCAGGGCGACCGTTCGCTCCAGCTCGAGGCGCCCATCGCGACGCCGTGGGTGTGGGCGACGGTGCTCGGGATGCCGGGGGCCGAGATCCGGCAGAACTACGTCCTCGCGACGCGCGAGGTGGCCGGCCCCGGCGCACAGGCCGCCGGCGTGCTCGTGACCTGGCTCATGCCGATCGCGTTCGCCGTCATCCTCGTGCTGCTGTGGCGGGCGCGGCGTCGTGCGCTCACCGAGGGCATGCTGACCCCCCTGGCCGAGCAGCGGCTGATCCTGCGCGGCGCCTTCGCCCTGACGGCGGCGCTCATCGTCTTCAACAAGGTCGGCTCGCCGCAGTACATGCTGTGGCTCGCGCCGATCGTTGCCGTCGGGCTGGTCATCGACCGTCACGCGTGGTCGCGGGTGGCGGAGTGGATGGCGATGGTCTGCTTCCTCACGACGCTGGTCTTCCCGGTGCTGTACCTGCCGCTCATCGACGGGCACCCGCTCGCCGCGGCCGTGCTGCTGGCGCGCAACGTGCTGGTGGTGGGCCTGTTCGGCTGGAGCCTCGTCGCGCTGTGGCGCCCCGAGACCTCGCTCGTCGCCCTGCGCGAGCGGCTCGCCCTGACGGGCTCGATCCCGGTCGTCGCCCGCGGCTGACGCGCGGGCGTCGCGAGCCCACGACCCCTGACGCGCGGGGCGCGTCAGGTCAGGCCGTGGCGGTGCGCGTAGACGACGGCGGCAACGCGGTCGCGCGCGCCGAGCTTCTGCAGCACGTTCGACACGTGCGTCTTCACGGTCGCCTCGCCGATGTAC
>JAEYAG010000044.1 GCA_023451265.1 Actinomycetes bacterium
CATGGGGACATCCTGCCCGGCCGTGCGTTCGAGGAGCGCAAATGGTTGTGAAACCGGCGGATCGGGAGCCATTTGCGCTCCTCGAACGGCGGCATCCGCCCTCGTATAATCGAACCGTCCGGCGCGCGACGCGGCCGCCGGTGCTCGAAAAAGGGGCACGCGAGACACATACGGCCTTCCTCCGTCACGTCTCGAAAGGCATTGTCATGCCCACCGTCTCCGCCCATGTCGCCCAGACCCTCGCTCAGCACATCGACCACGTCTTCGGGGTCATGGGCAACGGCAACGCCTACTTCCTCGATGCGCTGGAGCGCTCGACCGATGTCCACTACACCGCGGTCCGCCACGAGGCGGGCGGCGTCGTCGCCGCCGACGCGTACCACCGGGCGAGCGGCCGGCTCGCCGCCGCGACCGCGACCTACGGCGCCGGCTTCACGAACACGCTGACGGCCCTCGCCGAAGCGGTGCAGGCGCACGTACCGCTCATTCTCGTCGTCGGCGACGAGCCCACGAGCGGCCCGCGCCCGTGGGACGTCGACCAGATCGCGCTCGCGTCGGCCGTCGGCGCCCGCACGTACACGGTGGGGCGGGCGGATGCCGCGGCCACCACCGTCATCGCGATCGAGCACGCCCTGTCGTACCGCGTGCCGACGGTGCTCGCGATCCCCTACGACGTCGCGAAGCTCGAGGCAGGCCCCGTGCCCGCCGCCCCGCAGCCGACACTGCCCGGGCCGCTGGCACCGGCATCCCCCTTCGCCCGCGCCGCGATCACCGATCTCGCCCGCGCCCTCGCCGAGGCCGAACGGCCCGTGCTGCTGGCCGGCCGCGGCGCCTGGATCGCCGGGGCCGGCGACGCCCTCGGACGCCTCGCCGACGCCACGGGCGCCGTCACCGCGACGACGGCACTCGGGCGCGGAGTCTTCCCACGCGGCGAGTTCGACGTCGGGGTCACGGGCGGCTTCGGCGCCGAAGCGGCGATGGAGCTCATCGGCACGGCCGACGTCGCGGTCGTCTTCGGCGCGGGCCTCAACCAGTTCACGATGCGGTTCGGTCAGCTCTTCTCCCCCGGCACGCGCGTCGTGCAGGTCGACATCGCCCCCGCGGCGACCCACCCGCACGTCGGCGGATTCATCCGCGGCGATGCGCGCCTCGTCGCCGAGGCGCTCCTCGACGAGCTCGCAGAGAGGGCGGATGCCGGGGCGCGCCCGGGCGGCTGGCGCGAGAGCCTGGATATCGCCGGCCTGCGCGTCAGAGAGCCGGGCGACGCGCTCGCCCCCGACGGGCGGCTCGACCCGCGCTCGGTGGCGATCCGCATCGGCGAGCTGCTCGAGAGCGACCCCTCGACCCGCGACCGCGTCGTCGTGACCGACGGCGGCCACTTCCTCGGGTGGGCGAACATGTACTGGCCCGTCGCCTCCCCCGACCGCATGATGATGGTCGGCACGGCCTACCAGTCGATCGGGCTCGGCTTCCCGTCGGTGCCGGGCGCCGCCCTCGCAAAGCCCAATGCCACGGTCGTGCTGTCGACCGGAGACGGCGGCGGCCTCATGGCCCTCGCCGACCTCGAATCGGCCGTCCGGGTGGCCGCCGGCCGCGGCCTCGCGGTGGTCTGGAACGACGCCGCCTACGGCGCGGAGGTCAACCTCTACGGCCTGCAGGGCCTCGCCCGCGAGCCGATGCTCATCCCCGAAGTCGACTTCGCGGGGCTCGCCACCTCCGTCGGCGCGCGCGGCGTCGTCGTGCGCGAACTCGGCGATCTCGACGTGCTCGCCGAGTGGGCGGGCACCCCGGCATCCGATCGCCCCTTCCTCTTGCTCGACTGCCGTATCTCGGGCGACGTCGTCGCGCCGTACCAGCAGGAGATCATCCGCGTGAACTCCTGACGCCGAGTTCGCCGGTTCCGCGCCGAGTTCGCCGGCGACCTCGCGAACGAACCGGCGACCTCGCGAACGAACCGGCGACCTCGCGGCGCCACGGGCGGCGCGAGACAGGGAATGCCAGGGCCTGGCGCAGCGCTGGAACCTCAGCGCACACTGAGTGCGAGAGCGCGAGGGGGGATGCCGTGGAAGGTCTCGAGATCACGGTGCTGCTGGGGCTTGCCATCCTCGCGGGCACCGCGCTGGCCCCGCGGCTGCGTGTCGCCACGCCGCTGCTGCTCGTCGTCATCGGGCTGCTGCTGGGGTTCGTGCCGGCGCTGCGCGAGATCCAACTACCGCCCGAGACGGTGCTGCTGCTGTTCCTTCCGGTCATGCTCTTCTGGGAGAGCCTGACGACGTCGCTGCGCGCCATCCGCCGGTCGCTGCGCTACATCGTCCCGATGAGCACGCTGCTTGTCGTCGCGTCGGCCTTCGCGGTCGCGGGTATCGCGTCGGCGTTCGGGATGCCGTGGCCTGTCGCCCTGCTGCTGGGTGCCGCCGTCGCCCCGCCCGACGCGACCGCGGTGGCCGCCCTCGGCCGGCTGCTGCCGCAGCGCATGTTCATGAAGCTGAAAGCGGAGAGCCTCACCAACGACGGCACCGCCCTGGTGCTGTACGCGATCGCCCTCTCCCTCGCGCTCGGCGAGAACGTCACCGGTTGGTCGGTCACCGCGACCGTGCTGATCTCCTACCTCGGCGGCGCCGCCGCGGGCATCGCCGTCGCGGCGCTCGCCTGGCTCGCGCTGCGCCGCTCCCGCTCGACGATCGTCATCAACGTCGCGCTGCTTCTCGTTCCGTTCACGGCATTCCTGCTCGCCGAGCTCGTCCACGCCTCCGGCGTCTTGGCGGTCGTGTTCGCCGGCCTCATCGTGGCGTGGATGCTGCCGCGCATCACGACCGCCGCCTCCCGCCGCCAAGCGGTCGCGGCCTGGCCGTTCGGCGTGTATCTGCTCAACGGCGCCCTGTTCGTGCTCATCGGCCTCGAGGTGCAGTACGTCGTGCACGACATCGCGGCGCGTCAGATCGGCGCGCTCGTGCTCGTGACGATCGCCGCCTGGCTCGCGCTCCTCGTCGTGCGCTACCTGTTCCAGCTGCTGTTCGCGCCGTTCTCACGCCCACGCGGGCTGCCCGCGGGCGCGCCGAACCGCGGCGGCGGCAACCGCGGACGCATCGTCAGCACCGTCGCCGGGTTCCGCGGCGCGGTGTCGCTCGCGATCGCGCTGTCGGTGCCGACGACCGTCGGCGGCGACGGGCTCGACGGCCGCGATGCGGTCGTGTTCGTCACCGCGGGCGTCATCCTGCTGAGCCTGCTGGTGCAGGGTCCGCTGCTGCCGCATGTCGTCCGCTGGGCGCGGCTGCCGGCGGACGACGTCGCCGAGGACGAGTACGAGCTCGCCCAGCGCGCGATCTCGGGCGCGGCGCTCGCGGCCCTCGACGACCTCGCCGCCGAGCACGGCATCAGCGACGGCGTGCGCGATCGCGCCCGGCGCGAGGGCTACGAGATGCTCGAGCTCGCGAACGCCCGCGCCTACGCGCGCCAGGCCGCGAGCGACGACGCCCAGATCGCCGAGCTGGAGTCGATGATCGACGAACCGGACGCGCCCGACACCGGCCCGGTGCCGCAGACGCGCTTCGTCGTCCCCTCCGCGGCATCCGGCCCCTCGCTCGAGATGCTCGCGTCGAGCACGGGCATCGACCTGACGCAGCGCTCCCCGATCCAGCGGTTCGAGGAGGCGACGCGCCTGAAGCTCGCGCTGCTCGAGCGCAAGCGCGAGGTGCTGCTGCGGATGCGCCGCGACGGCACGATCGACGACCTCGTGGTCCGGCGGGTCGAAGCGCACCTCGACCTCGAGGAGGTGCGCCTGCGCGGCGTCGAGCAGCTCGACTGACCGCGGGCGTCAGCTCTGCGGCAGCATCCACTCCGCGAAGAGAGCGGCGAGCTCGTCGCGCCCGTCCAGCGGGAAGACGCCGGCGACGTACTGATCGGGGCGCACGACGACGACGGCGCCGTCGCGTGAGATGCCGCGCTCGGCGAAGATGTCGACGTCGTTCCACCGGGTGGATGCCGCGGAGAACACCTTCTCCCAGTCCATGAGCCCGAGCGGGCCGCTGTGCGGCCGGAAGATCGCCGGCACCGCCGTCACGTCGACCTGCTCGTAGCTCTGCGGCACGATCGCCTTGACGTCGAAGACGGCGTCGACGTCGGCATCCGCCGGCGTGTAGCGACGCACCGGCGAGTCGGGCGCCGCGTCGAGCCACTCGGCGAAACGGGTCAGCGCCGAGCCGCGCGCGAACCCGTCGGCGTCGGCGAACGCGTAGATGCGCCAGCGCCCGTCGGCCTTCGCGTGGTGGCCGAGATGCACGACGTTGCCGTCGGCGGCGAGGGTCACCGGCGCACTCTTGAATCGCTTGCCGAGCGGGAACCCGGTCGCGAGCTCCTGGTGCGCGCCCGTCGCGACGACGCCCGTTCCGGGCTCGTAGGTCGTCATGAACCCCGACGGGAACTCGGCGGTCGCGAGGTAGTACGTCGCGAGGTCCTCGGGGTCGGAGATCTCCTCGGGCTTGCGCGCCATGAGCGACGACCACTCCTTGTCGAAGTCGATCAGCTGCTGCGCGACGGGGCGCCGCTCCGTGCCGTAGGTCGCGAGGAGGGATGCCGGGCTCAGCCCGGTCAGCACCGACCCGAGCTTCCAGCCCAGGTTGAAGCCGTCCTGCATCGAGACGTTCATGCCCTGACCGGCCTTGGCGCTGTGCGTGTGGCAGGCGTCGCCGGTGAGGAACACCCGCGGATCGCGCGAGGCACCGGCATCCGCGTCGTCGAACGCGTCGGTGACGCGGTGGCCGACCTCGTAGACGGAGTGCCACGCGACCTCCTTCACGTCGAGCGAGTACGGATGCAGGATCTCGTTCGCGCGGCGGATGACCTCCTCGATCGGGGTCTGCCGCACCCGGTGGTTGTCGTCCTCGGCGACCTCGCCGAGATCGACGTACACGCGGCTGAGGTACCCGCCCTCGCGCGGGATGTGGAGGATATTGCCCGCTTCGGCGTTGATGGCGCACTTGATGCGCCAATCGGGGAAGTCGGTCTCGACCAGCACGTCCATGACGCCCCACGCGTGCAGCGAGAAGTCGCCGACGTGCACACGGCCGATCGCGTCGCGCACACGGCTGCGCGCGCCGTCGCAGCCGACGACGTACGTCGCGCGGACGGTGCGCTCGACGCCGCGCTCGCGCACCCGCACCTCGACCGGGTGCTCCCCGTCGCCCTGCACCGTGAGGCCCAGGAACTCGACCCCGTAGTCCGGCACGATGCGCCCCGGGCCGTGCGCGGCCGCCTCGGCGAAGTAGTCGAGCACGCGCGCCTGGTTGACGATGAGGTGCGGGAATTCGCTGATGTCGTACGCGTAGTCGGCCGTGCGCGAGCGCCGCACGATGTTCTCAGGATGCTCCGGGTCGGGCC
>JAEYAG010000061.1 GCA_023451265.1 Actinomycetes bacterium
CTGCGCGCACCCGGCGCGGCGGGCCCGGCACCCTTTGGGGTAGGCGGGGCCCTCCGTCGTCTGCCGTGGCTGCGCGCGGGGTCGCACGCACGCACGCAGCGCCCGCCGCGCCAGCGCGCACGCACCCGACGAGAGTCAGAAGGCGCGGAGGTTGGCGTGCAGTCCGCCGTCGACGAGCTCCCGGCGCAGGATGCCGCGGCGGCGCAGCACGGGAACGAGCTCGTCCAGGGTGCGGTGGATCGTCACCGGGTGCAGGTCGCCCCACAGCAGCACGCCGTCGTTGCCCCACTCGCCGAGCTCCTCGATGAGGTCGGCGAACTCCTCCGCCGTGCCGACGAAGCCGGAACGATCCGAGAGCCGTCCGAGCCGCGCGAGCGCCGTGAGGTGCACCCGCAGCGGCGTCGTGGCCACATCGCGGTCGCCGGTGAACCGGCGGATCGACCCGTGCGAGACATGGTCGCCGAAGATCCCGACATCCAGCGGGGCGTCGAGGTCGAGCGCCGTCAGATCGGTCTCGAGGTCGCTCGACTGCCGCTGCGCGATGAGACGCAGCGTCTCGTCCGAGGGGGCGAGGGATGCCGCGACCACCCGGTCGGCCTCCTCGGGCGATGCGACGATCACGGGCTGGATCGCGAACAGGATCTTGATGTCTTCCGGCCGGCGGCCGCGCTCGATCGCGGCGGCGTGGATCTTCGCGCGGTACTCGCGCACGCTCTTCTCGTGCAGCGGCGCCAACGCCAGCTGGATGTCGGAGTTCGCCCCCGCGAACCCGAGCCCCCGGCCCGATCCTCCCGGCGACGCGATGACCGGCTCGCCGCGCGTGAACGGCACGGCGTTCAGCGGCCCGTCGAACGCGAAGTACTCGCCGCGGTGGTGCACCGCGTCCAGGCGCGTGCCATCGGCGTACACGCCGGAGGCGGCATCGCGCACGAGCGCGCCCTCGCCCCACGACCGCCACAGGGCGCGGATGCCGTCGAGCCACTCCTCCGCCCGGTCGTAGGCGGCGTCGTGCCCGAGCGCCGGGGCGTCGCCGAAGTGGCGGGCACTGCCCGTGTCGGTCACGACGTTGAGCCCGAGCCGGTCGCCGCTCAGGTGCTGCAGCGTCGCGAACTGCCGCGCGGCCGTGTAGGGCAGGTACGCCGCGGGATTGACGGTCGGGATGACGCCCAGCGCGCGCGTCGCCTGGAACAGGTACGGCGCGAGCAGCAGCGGGTCGTGCTTGGGGCCGCCGAACGCGTGCCGCACCCGCAGGTCGATCGTCTGCGGCGACCCGAGCGAGGGCGCATCCTCGATCAGGACGAAGTCGAAACCGGCCTGCTCGAGCTCACGGGCCGACTGCTGGTACAGGTCGGGCCGGGTCCACTCCCAGTCCCAGTCGAGGTACGGATGCCCCCACCCGTGCGGCCCGAAGCCGCGCGCGAGAAACCAGCCGAAATGCTGCAGCCGACTCATGCCACGACCGCGACGGACACGTCGCTGGCCGCGGCGAGCGCCTGCGCGAGGTCATCGATGAGGTCCGCGGCATCCTCGATCCCGATCGAGACCCGCAGGGTGCCCGGGTGCACGCCGACGGCCGCGCGCTCGACGTCGGTGAGGAAGGCGTGCGAGGTGGATGCCGGGTGCAGCACGAGCGAGCGCACATCGCCCAGGTGGGTCATGTGCGTGAACACATCGAGCGCCTCGACGAACCGACGCGCCGTGTCGGCGTCGCCGCGGAGGGTCAGGGTGAACACCGAGCCGAACCCGTCGGGCAGGTCGCGCACCGCGATGTCGTGGTCGGGGTGCGACGGCAGGCCGACGTAGTCGACGCTCTCGACCTCGGGGCGGTCCTGCAGCCACTGTGCGACGGCGAGCGCGTTGGCGCTCTGGCGCGCGACGCGCAGGCTGAGCGTTTCGATGCCCTGGCCGATGAGGAAGGCGTTCAGCGGCGACGGGGTGGGGCCGAAGCGCGCCGCGACGGCCTCCCGCGCGTAGGCGATGCGCGCATCGCCGCCGGTACGCTCCAGCAGGCTGGGCGCGTCGCCCCGGCCGGGAGCGGCCAGGTGCGGGAACAGCTCGGCGGCGCGGGCGGGATCGAGGCGGCCGCTGTCGACGACCGCCCCGCCGAGCACACTGCCGTGACCGGCGAGGAATTTGCTCGTCGAGTGGATGACCACGTCCGCACCCAGCTCCAGCGGGCGGATGAGGTACGGCGTCGCGAAGGTGTTGTCGATCACGAGGGGGATGCCGTGGCGTCGCGCGACATCGGCGAGCGCGGTCGTGTCGATGAGACGGTTGGCCGCGTTGGAGATGGACTCCGCGAACAGTACCCGCGTCTCGGGGCGGATGGCCGCCTCCCAGGCGTCGAGGTCGCGGATGTCGTCGACGAACGTCGTCGTGATGCCGAGCCGTGACAGGTTGTCGCGCAGCAGGCCGCGGGTCCCCTCGTAGATGTGCGCCGACGACACGACGTGCTGCCCCGACTCGAGCAGAGCGAGCAGCGCGACGGACGTCGCCGCCTGGCCGGTCGCCAGCAGCAGCGCCTGCGAGCCGCCTTCCAGGGCGGCCAGGGTGTGCTCGACGGTCTCGATCGTGGGGTTGCCGATGCGCGTGTACGCGTAGCCCTCACCCTGGCCGAAATGGGCGGCGGCCTGCTCGTACTCGTCGAACTCGAATCCGGCGGTCAGGTAGATCGGGGTCGCCCGGGGCGTCGCCGCCGCCTGCGGCGCGCGCTCGTGCACCTGACGCGTCGTAAATCCTCGCCTGCCCATGGCACCCTCCTGTCGGTGTCGCGGCGGCATCCTCACGCCCGACTCGACCATCGTCGCCGTCCCTCGCCGCTGCGGCGAATCCCGTGTCGCCGTATGACACGCGGGCAGGCGCTCAGCGCTCGCCCGCGTAGACGAGCGGCACGCCCAGCCATTCGGCGAGGGCCTGCACCTCGGCATCCACCATCTCCCGCTCCTCCGCCTCGAGATCGTCGATCTCGTGGACGGCGGCGACGACGAGGTTCTCCTTCTTCTTGTCGAGCTTCGCATCGAGCAGCCCCGCGAACCGGTCGCCGACGAGGATCGGATGCGCGAAGTACCCGTAGACGCGCTCCGCCTTCGGCTTGAACTGCTCGAGCACATACTCGAAGCCGAACAGCTCTTTCAGGCGCGGGCGGTCGAAGAGCATCCCGTCGTACGGGTTCAGGATGGCGACGCGCCCGCCGGGGTCGTCGTCGAGGGTCTCGAGCGCCACCGGATCGACCCGCCATCTCCACGCCGATCCCTCGACGGATGCCGCGACGCCCGCCGTCCCGACGGGTGTCCACGGCGACTTCTGCCGCGCGATGCCGGCCGCCTGCAGTCGCCGCTCCTCCAGCATCCGCGTCGCGTCGTCGGCGTCGACGACCGCGACGTCCGCGAACACGCGCTCGCCGATGTCCCACACCCGCTGGCGGCCCTCGCGCCCGCCGATGCCCCCCTCTCCGACGTACGACAGCAGCTCGAGCATGCGCGGCACCTGGATCGAGCCGTACCAGCCGGCCTCGTTGGCGTGCGCGACCTGGCTCGTGTCGGGGATCTGCGCGGCCGGCAGCGGCCCCTCGGCGCGCAGGCGCGCAAGCACGTCGGCGCGGAAACGGGCGTTCGCCGCCAACCACTCCGACGCCTGCGCGCGGAAGACGCGGGCGCGCATGCGGGCGAGGTGGGCGGGCAAGAGCGACGCGGGCCGGAAGTGGCCGTCGTACTCGAACAGCAGCCGGTCCTGCTCGACCGCTTTGCGCAGCTGGCCGGGCTCGTACGACCAGCCGATCCGGCTCCACGCGATGGTCTGCTCCGCCGGCGCGACCGTCGCCGTCGGGTCGATCTTGATCGCGCCGATCTGCTCGGCGACCTCGACGACATCTCCCGGGCGCTGCGCGTCGAGCAGCTGCGCCCGCACCGCGATCCGCCGGGCGTCGTCGCGGCTGAGCTCTAGGACGGGTTCTTTGGGCGCGGTGCGGCTCATGCGCGCAACGCTACGCCGGGGCGGCGACGCGGGCGACGGCCGGTCGCCGGAGCGTCAGACAGCGGCGAGCGCCGCGAGGGCGTCGCCCGTGAGACGCTGGGTGGTCCACTCGTCCATCGGCTCGGCGCCCAGCGACCGGTAGAACGCGATCGAGGGCGCGTTCCAGTCCAGCACCGTCCACTCGAAGCGCGAATACCCGCGCTCGATGCACACCGCCGCGAGCGCCCGCATGAGCGCCCTGCCGTAGCCGGCCCCGCGCTCGGCCTCGTCGACGTAGAGGTCCTCGAGCCAGATTCCGTGACGGCCGGTCCAGGTCGAGTAGGTGAGGAACCAGATCGCGATGCCGACGATGCGCCCGTCGCGCTCGATGACGTGGGCGAAGGCCCGCGGCTCGGCGCCGAACAGCGTGTCGGCGAGCATCTCGGCGGTGTTCGCCACGGCATCCGGCTCCCGTTCGTACACCGCGAGCGCGTGGATCAAGGCGAGGATGCCGTCCTCATCGCCCGGGCGCGCCTCGCGCAGCACCGCGCCCCCGGCGAGCTGCCGCGCGGTCACGATGCCCCCCGCAGCGACAGGCAGACGACGGATTGGGAGGAGGAGAGCACGGGCACCGGCCCAGCCTATGCGGCGGGCCGGTGCCGGCCGATTACTGCACCGACCAGCCGCCGTCGCTCGGGAGCACGACGCCGTTGAGGTTCACGCCGTCGTCGGAGAGCAGGAAGGTGATGGATGCCGCGAGCTGCTCGGCCGTCGCGAGGGTCGGGATCGACGACTGGAACGGCTGCAGCCGGGCCTGCCCGACCTCGGACACGTGCGGCGGGAACGGGATGCCGGTGGCGACGCCGCCGGGGGCGACGGCGTTGACACGGATGCCCTGGGGGCCGTACATGAATGCCGCCGAGCGGGTGAGGCCGATGACGGCGTGCTTGCTCGTCGTGTACGCGTTGCCCGACGCCGAGCCGCGCAGGCCCGCCTCGGACGCGATGTTGACGACGGAGCCGGCGCCTGCGGCCATCATCGCAGGCAGGACGGCGCGCGTCAGCTTGAACGCGCCCGTGACGTTGACGCCCATGACGCGGTCCCACATGGCGTCGGTGGTCTCGTGCAGCGGCGAGAAGTCGTCGTTGATGCCGGCGACGTTGGCGAGCGCGTCGATGCGCTCCCCGGCTGCCGCGACGATCGCGTCGATGGACTCCTGCTGGGTGATGTCGCCGGCGACCGTGATGACCTCGGCATCCGTCAGCGACGACGCGAACTCCGCCAATCGGTCGGCCGACACGTCCACGGCGACGACGCGGCCGCCCTCGCGCGCGACGCGGGATGCGGTGGCGCGCCCGATGCCGCTGGCGGCACCGGTCACGATGACGGTCTTCCCGGCGAAGCGGCCGGGCGTGATCTTCTCGGTCCAGCCGGTCGCGGCCGCTTCGGGCATGACGCCGTCGTTGGCCTTCAGGACGAGGTCGTCGACGACCGACTGCGGCATCTGGCCCTGGCTGAGCGCGACGAGCTGCTGCAGCGGCAGTCCGCGCAGCGGGGCGAGCGTATCCGCCGAGGCGCCCGACGCGGCGAGCAGTCCGCGCACGAGCGGGCCGCCGATCTCGCTGTCGAGCCAGTCGCCGATGGAGCTGGATGCGGTGAGGGGTGTCTTCTCTGACATGGTCGATCTCCTTCGTGAGCCTCGGGACGGGCTCACCTTGTTCAATTCCCTGCCGGGAAAAACTATTCCCGTGCGGGAAATAGTAGCCGACGGCAATTAAGATCGGCGGTATGTCCGAGTCCGCTCCTCCACCGCGCCGCGGCCGCGGCGCGCGAGCGGGGCTCGACCTCGACACGATCATCGACGCGGCCCGCGGCATCGCACCCGAGGACCTCACGATGCAGGGCGTCGCCACACGGCTGGGCGTGGACCGCAAGGCCCTCAACCACTACGTGAGCGACCGCGAGAGCCTTCTCGAACTGCTGGCCATCGACGCATTCCGCACCCGCGTCGCCGCCGATCGCCTCGACCTCGGCGACACGTGGCAGGACGCCTGCCGGGCCTATGCCCGCAGCATGTGGCGAAGCCTCGTGGACGTCGGGCCGTGGCTGCCGTACTTCCGCTTCACCAGTCCGCGCGACCTCGTCATCGCCGGCCCCGCCGACGTGATCGCCGAGCGCATGCTCGCGGCGGGATTCGCACCGATCACGGTGAGCCGGGCGATGCACCTGCTCGTCACGATCTGCCGCGGCTTCGCGCAGGACGCCGTGATCGGCTCCCGCGAGGGCGGCCACCCGCAGGTGGAGGATCTGCGGCAGGCGCTGATGAGCGAGCGTGAGGGCTACGCCGCACTGCGGACGCTGATCGATGCGCGGGTGGACAACTACGGCGAAGAGCAGTTCGCGTTCGACGTCGACGCCTTCCTCGCCGCGATGGAGCGCCTGCTGCCCTGACCTGTCGCCGAGGGCGCCCATTGCGCGCGACCGGGCCCGTTCTGCGCGCGCCGGGACGGGCGCACTGGGCGAGAACGGGCGCACTCGGCGCTTGGGCGCGGCGCTTGGGCGCGGCGCTTGGGCAGCGGCGCGGGCGCGGGGGCGCAAGGGCGTCACATGTCGGTGGGCGTCCACTCCGAGACGGCGTCGAGCTCGGCGACCTCGTCGGCGGTGAGCTCGACGCGGCCGCCGTCGAGGAGGTCCGGAACCTGGGAGAGCTTCGACGCCGAGGCGATGGGGGCGATGACGGTGGGCTTGGCGCGCAGCCACGCGAGCGCGGTCGCGGCGATCGACACGTTGTGCGCCGTGCCGATGCGCCCCAGCACTTCGAGGATCTGCAGCCCCTGCGGCGTCGCGTACTGCGCGGCGGCTGCCGCGCGCGGCGAAGCCTCCCCCTCCGCCTCGGTGGAGCGGTACTTGCCGGTCAAAAATCCCTTCGCGAGCGAGAAGTACGGCACGAGGCCGAGACCCAGCTCTTCCGCCACCGGGACGATGTCGTCCTCGATCTCACGGTGCACGAGGTTGTAGTGCGGCTGGATCGCGACGGGGACTGCGACGCCGAGGTCACGCGCGATGCGCACCCACTCGCGGATGCGGTCGGCGGAGTAGTTCGACACGGCGGTGTATCGCACGAGCCCGTCCGAGACGAGCTGGCCGAAGGCGGTGACGGTCTCCTCCAGCGGGGTCTCGGCATCGTCGAAGTGCGCGTAGTACAGGTCGATCGACTCGACACCGAGCCGCTCGAGCGAGGCTTCGGCCGCGGCGCGGACGTTCGCGGCCGCGAGGCCCGTGAACTGCGGATGCTGGCTGACCTTCGTCGCCACGGTGACGCCGTCGGGCTTGCGGTCGGCGAGCCAGGCGCCGATGATCCGCTCACTCTCGCCGCCGGAGTTCCCCGCCACCCAGGCACTGTACGAGTCGGCGGTGTCGATGAAGTTCCCGCCGCCGGCGTGGAACGCGTCGAGGATGCGGAAGGACTCGTCACGGTCGGCGGTCCAGCCGAACACGTTGCCGCCGAGGGCGAGGGGGAAGACGTCGAGGTCGGTGTGCGCGATGCGGGTCATGCTCCGATCCAAGCACGCGCCCGCGCCGGGTATTCCGGACGTGACGCCGCGCGTCGGCGCGTGGGCGGACGCCGAGGCGCACGCATGCGAGGCCGGATGCCGCGGCATCCATTCACCGGAATGAAACGCGGCGGCGTACGGTTGGCACCGACATGCAACGCTTCGGAACCCTCTCCTTCGGCCACTACGGCCCCCTCGGCGGCGGTCGGCAGCTCACGGCCGGCGACATGCTGCACCAGGCCATCGATCTCGCCCAGGGCATGGACGAGCTCGGCGCGAACGGCATCTACTTCCGCGTGCACCACTTCGCGCGCCAGCAGGCGTCGCCCATGCCGCTGTTGGCGGCGATCGCCGCCAAGACCGAGCGGATCGAGATGGGCACCGGCGTCATCGACATGCGTTACGAGAACCCGCTGTACCTTGCCGAAGAGGCGGCTGCGGTCGACCTCATCTCCGACGGACGGCTCGCGCTCGGCGTGAGCCGTGGCTCACCCGAGACCGTCGTCCGCGGCTACGAGAAGTTCGGCTACACCGCCGAAGACCCGCGCGGCGCCGACCTCGCCCGCGAGCACTTCGACCTGTTCTGGCGCGCGATCGGCGGGGAAGGCATCGCCGAGCGCGACGCGAACTCCCCCTTCGGCGGCGGCAGCGGCCTGCAGCGCATCGAGCCGCACTCCGAGGGCCTGCGCTCGCGCATCTGGTGGGGCGCCGGGTCGCGTGACACCGCCGAGTGGGCGGGCCGCATGGGTCTGAATCTCATGTCGTCGACGCTCGTGACCGAAGCCGACGGCCGCCCCTTCGACATCCTGCAGGCCGAGCAGATCGATCGGTTCCGCGCCGCGTGGAAGGATGCCGGGCACGCCGGCACTCCGCGGGTCTCGGTGAGCCGGTCGGTGTTCCCCATCACGACCGCCGAGGACGAGCTGTACTTCGGGCACTCGAACGAGGGCGACGGCATCGGCTACATCGACGGCTTCCGCTCGACGTTCGGCAAGACGTACGCCGCCTCCCCCGACGTGCTCGTCGAGCAGCTGCAGCAGGATGCCGCGGTCATGTCCGCCGACACCCTCATGCTCACGATCCCGAGCCAGCTCGGCGTCGCTTTCAACCTGCACATCGTTGAGTCGTTCGCGAAGCACGTCGCGCCCGCGCTCGGCTGGGAGAGCACCCGCGCCTGACTGCGCACTGCGGCGCGAGCCGCGGCCGTCGTGAAAGCAGGCGGAATCGACCGAAACCGCCGGTGAGGCGGCGCCCAGCGTCGGTTTCGCCTGCTTTCGGCACGCCTTCCGGCGGGGCCGGAAGAAACACGCCGCCGCGGGGACTGGCGCGGACCGCCGTCGCCGTGAATAATGAGTGGTATGACCACAGGTCGCCCCACGGGGTACAGCGCCATCTCCAGCTATTCGCGTGTCGAGATCCTCCACCTGGTGCAGGAGCAGCCGCAGCGCACGATCGCCGAGATCGTCGCCGCCACGAAGCTGCATCCGAACACCGTGCGGGAGCATCTGCAGCGCCTGATCGACGAGGGGTACGTCGTCGCGGCCGCCGAGCACCGCACCACCCGCGGCCGGCCGCGCGTGCTCTACAGCGCCGCCGACGGCATCGCCGCGACCAGCGCCGTGCAGCGGCGCAAGGTCATCGCCGCCGCCGAGCGCGGCGACCTCATGCGTCGCGTGCTGCCCGGTGAGGATCCCGAGCTCGCGCCCGACGCCCTGCACCAGGTGGATGCGCTCGTGGAAGATCTCATCGACGCCGGCTTCGACCCGCTCGTGGATGAGCGCGACCTCACGATCGATCTCACCCCCTGCGCCCAGGCCACCGCCCAGGCCGCGCACCGCGAGGTGCTGTGCCAGGTGCACCTCGAACTCATGCAGAGCGTCCTCGCCGCCGCGGGCGGCCCGCTGAGCATCGACGGCATGCGCCCCTCGTGCGACCCGAACGAATGCGTCGTGCAGCTGATGCTCGCCGACGCGGGTCGCGTCCCCACTCCCGCATAAGCAAGGCTCGAGCCCGCCGGGCTCGCGCCTTTTTCACGGCCCCCGCCGCTGCGAAGCTGTGAGACCACTGGATAGCTTCAGTCTCACGAAAGACATCCCTCTGGGGAAGGACCGCGATGGACTTCTTGGACCCGCTGCTGCTCGCCCGCTGGCAGTTCGGCCTCACGACCCTGTACCACTTCATCTTCGTGCCGCTCACGCTCGGGATGTCGCTGTTCGTCGCGATCTTCCAGACAGTCTGGTACCGCACCGGCGACGTGAAGTGGCTGCATCTGACGCGGTTCTTCGGCAAGATCTTCCTGATCAACTTCGCGATGGGCATCGTCACCGGCATCGTGCAGGAGTTCCAGTTCGGCATGAACTGGTCGAGCTACTCCCGCTTCGTCGGTGACGTGTTCGGCGCACCCCTCGCCTTCGAGGGCCTCATGGCCTTCTTCTTCGAGGCCACCTTCATCGGCCTGTGGATCTTCGGCTGGAACAAGCTGCCCCGCGGCATCCACCTGGCCACCATCTGGATGACCGTCATCGGCACGTGGCTCTCGGCCTACTTCATCCTCGCCGCGAACGCGTTCATGCAGAACCCGCAGGGCTACCAGATGTCCACCGAGGGGCACCGCGCCGAGATGGCGAACTTCTGGGAGGTGCTGACCAACCCGGTCGCCCTCACACAGCTGCCGCACACGCTGTCGTCGGCCATCATGTTCGCCGCGGGGGTGATGATCGCGGCATCCGCCTGGCACCTCGCGCGGCGCCAGAACGTCGAGATGATGCGCTCGTCGCTGCGGTTCGGACTGTGGGCGATGATCGCCGGCTTCGTCGCGGTGTTCCTCTCCGGTGACCAGCTGGGGCTCGTGATGGTGCAGACCCAGCCGATGAAGATGGCCGCGGCGGAGGCGATGTTCAACTCCGCCTGCGGGGCGGACGCGTCGTTCTCGCTCTTCTCGATCGGCACCCCCGACGGCACCGGAGAGATCTGGTCGCTGCGCGTGCCGTATGTGCTGGCGTTCCTGTCGACGCACGACTTCAACGGCTGCGTCGAGGGCATCAACGACCTGAACCTGCACTACGCGACCGAGCTGTTCCCGCAGTTCGCCGACCGCCTGGACGGCAACTTCGCCCCGATCCTCTGGGTGACGTACTGGTCCTTCCGCTGGATGATGGGCTTCGGCCTGCTCGCCACCGCCATCGCGGTCGTGGGTCTCTGGGTCACCCGCAAGGGCGCGAAGCGCCCCGTCGCCGGCTGGATGTGGAAGATCGCGATCTGGCAGGCACCACTGGCGCTCTTCGGCATCCTCGTGGGATGGATCTTCACCGAGATGGGCCGCCAGCCGTGGATCGTCTTCGGCCTCATGCTCACCGAGGACGGCGTCTCACCGAACGTGCCGGGCTGGACCGTGCTCGTCTCCCTCGTGGCCTTCACCCTCATCTACGCGATCCTCGCGGTCGTGGAGTTCGGCCTCATCTTCAAGACCGTCCGTGAGGGACCGCAGCCCCTCCCCGGCCCCGACGACCCCGACCCGTCCGACCTGCCCGTCGAACATACCCCGTCGACGGTCTACTAGGAGAAGCTGACATGGATCTCGCCCACCTCTGGTTCTTCATCGTCGGAGTGCTCTTCGTCGGCTACTTCGTGCTCGACGGGTTCGACTTCGGCGTCGGGATGTCGCTGCCCTTCCTCGGCAAGGACGAGGTCTCGCGTCGCCAGGTGATCAACACGATCGGCCCGGTCTGGGACCTCAACGAGACCTGGGTGATCGTCGCCGGCGCCTGCCTGTTCGCGGCCTTCCCGGAGTGGTACGCGACGCTCTTCAGCGGCTTCTACCTGCCGCTACTGCTGATCCTGCTGGCCCTCATCGCCCGCGGCGTCTCGTTCGAGTACCGCCACCAGCGCGAGGACCTCTCGTGGAAGCGCCGGTTCGACGCCATGATCGTCGTCGGCTCGGCCGTGCCGGCCCTGCTGTGGGGTGTCGCCGTCGGCAACATCGTGCAGGGCGTGCCGATCGACGCGGACAAGAACTTCACCGGGACGCTCTTCACCCTGCTGAACCCCTACGGCCTGTGGGTCGGCGTCACGACGCTGCTGCTGTTCTTCCTCCACGGGGTGTACTTCGTCGGTCTCAAGACCGACGGGCAGGTGCACCACGACGCGCAGGCGCTCGGCAAGAAGCTCGCGATCCCGACCGTGATCTTCGCCGCCGGCACCGTCGTGTGGACCGTCGTGATCGCCGCCGGCCGCGAGGCGCCGCTGCTGTGGGCGGTCATCGCGTGCGGCGTGATCGCCGCCGTCGCCCTCCTGGCCTCGGTCGTCTTCAACTGGGTCGACCGCGACGGCCGCGCGTTCGCGGCGGGCGCCGTGACGATCGTGTTCGCCGTGCTGACGCTGTGGCTCGCGCTGTACCCGTACGTCATGCCCGCCTCCAACGACCCGGCGAACAGCCTCACGATCGAGAACGCCTCCTCGACGCAGATGACCCTCGAGATCATGAGTTGGGCGGCGCTCGTCTTCCTCCCGCTCGTGCTGGCCTACCAGGCGTGGACCTACTGGATCTTCCGCAAGCGGATCACCCGTGCCGTCATCGAGGAGGCCGAGGTCGCCGAGGTGCATTGACCTCGGCGCGGGCGCGGTGCCGGAGCGCGAGCTCCGCGCGGCGCCCTATCCGCCGATGGCGTTCATGCCGCGGGCGGGCTGTAGGAACGACGGATCGTCGATCGCGTGGCCGGGCAGCTTGCCCGCGACACACGCCCGGAGCACGGCATCCACGGCCGCGTCCGTCCCAGCATCCGCCGCGATCCCGGCGTCAACCTCGGCTCCGGCATCCGCCGCGGCCCCGGCATCCGTCCCGCGCAGCACGGGCAGCAGGTCGTACTCCCCCGTCGAGAACAGGCAGTTGCGCAGCTGGCCGTCGGCCGTGAGACGCAGCCGGTCGCACTGCCCGCAGAACGGGGCGGTCACCGACGCGATGACCCCGACCGTCGCGGGGCCGCCGTCGAGCGCCCACTTCTCGGCGGGCGCGCCGCCGCGTCCGGGCACGGGGGTCAGCGTCCAGCGGGCGCCGAGCGCGTCGAGGATCTCACTGCGGGTGACCATCGAAGCCCGGTCCCAGGTGTGACCGGCATCCAGCGGCATCTGCTCGATGAACCGCAGCTGCGCGTCGTGTGCGAGCGCGAACTCGACGAGCTCGACGAGATGGTCGTCGTTGACGCCGCGCATCGCGACGGCGTTGAGTTTGAGGGGGCGCAGGTCGGATGCCGCGGCGGCGGCGATCCCGTCGAGCACATCGTGCAGGCGGTCACGGCGCGTGAGCGCACGGAACCGGTCGCGGTCGAGCGTGTCGATCGAGATGTTGAGGCGCCGTAGTCCCGCCGCCTGCAGCGGCCCGAGGAGCTCGGCGAGGCGGATGCCGTTGGTCGTCATCGCGAGGTCGATCCGCGCACCGCCGGGCGTGCGGATCGCGGCCAGACGCCGCACGACTTCGACGATGTCGGGGCGCAGCAGGGGCTCACCGCCGGTCAGGCGGAACGTCGTCACGCCGGAGGCCGCGGCGACGCGCGCGACGCGCTCGATCTCGTCGAGGGTGAGGATGCTGGTGCGCGCAAGCCACTCGTTGCCCTGCTCGGGCATGCAGTACGTGCACCGCAGCGAGCAGCGGTCGGTGAGCGAGATGCGCAGGTCGCGGTGCACGCGGCCGAATCTGTCGACGAGCGGATCGCCCGGCCGCCCCGTCTCGTCCGGCGCACTCGCGCGCGGGCTCGGCCGGCGGGGCCGGGTGAGCACGACGGGAACGGCGACCATGACCCCGAGGTTACCCGCCGGGGTCCGCGCCGCCCACCCGGCAGACCGTGGGTATTCACGGCCCTCGCGGCCCCCGCGACCACCCGCGGGATCTGCGAGGATCGAAGGATGCCGGATGCCGACCCCACGCCCGCGCGCACGCGCATGCGCCCGGTCGACCCGAGGCTGCTGCGCTATGCGACGGCGTCGCGAGGGTTCTTCGTCGCGATCGCGGCGATCGGCGTCGCGCAGACCCTCGTCATCGTGGCGTTCGCGTGGCTCGTCACGCGCGCGATCACCGGCGTGATCGACGGCATCCCGGCCGCCGAGCTCACCGGCATCCTCACCGCACTGGCCGGCGTGATCGTGCTCCGCGCGGCGCTGCTGTGGGCGCGCGAGATCGTCTGCGCCCGAGCATCCGCCCGCGTCGAGGCGCAGCTGCGGGCGCAGCTGGTCACGGCGATCGCCGCCCTCGGGCCGGAGTGGCTCGCCCAGCGCAACACGGCACGGCTCGCGGTCATCGCCGGGCGCGGTCTCGAGGCGCTCGACGCGTACTTCGCGCGCTACCTGCCGCAGCTCGTGCTGACGGTCATCGCGACGCCGATTCTCGTCGCCGTGATGTGGTGGCAGGACTGGATCTCGGGCCTCACGGTCATCCTCACGATCCCGCTCATCCCCCTGTTCATGGTGCTCATCGGCCTCGCCACGCGCGCTGTGCAGAACGCGCAGTGGCAGACCCTCGGCCGGCTGGCGGCGCGCTTCGCCGACACCGTGCGGGGGCTGTCGACGCTGAAGCTGTTCAGCCGGCAGTACCGCGCCGTGTCGTCGATCGAGAAGGTCACCGCGTCGTATCGACGCGAGACCATGCGGGTGCTGCGGGTCTCCTTCCTCTCCGGCTTCGCGCTCGAGCTGCTCGCCTCGATCTCCGTCGCGATCGTCGCCGTCTCGATCGGGTTCCGGCTCATCGACGGGTCGCTCACGCTCGCCGTCGGCCTGTTCGTCCTGCTGCTGGCACCGGAGGCCTACCTGCCGCTGCGCCAGGTCGGCGTGCAGTTCCACGCCGCCGCGGAGGGCGTCGCCGCGACCGACGACGTCTTCGCGGTCCTCGACGCGGCAGCCGAAGCGGTGCCGAAGACGGATGCCGCGGAGGGCACGGCGGGATCGGTGACGGATGCCGCGGATACGCCGGCCGTCGTCGTGCACGGGCTGCGCGTCCGCCGCGGCGAGCGACTGCTGCCGGCGGTGTCGTTCACGGCCGAGCCGGGGACCGTCACCCTCATCGAGGGGCCGAGCGGCAGCGGCAAGACCAGCGTGCTCGCCGCCCTGCGCGGCGCCGCCGGGTTCGAGGGCACCGCGACCGTCGCCGGACGGGACGTCCGCGCGCTCGCGCCGTCCGCGTGGCTCGCGTGGGCGGGACAGCAGCCCGGTCTCATCGCGGGCACCATCGAGGACAACGTGCGCCTCGGCGACCCCGCGACCGGACCGGTCGGCGGCGACGGGGCCGATGCGGAAGTCGCGGGCCCCCGAGCGCTCGCGCGCCGCGCCCTGCACCTCTCCCAGGCGGCGGGGCTCGACCCGGCGACCGAACTCGGCGTGCAGGGGGCCGGGCTCTCCGGCGGACAGGCGCAGCGGGTCGCCGTCGCCCGCGCGATCTACCGGCACCTGAGCGGTCACGCGCCCGTCATCGCGCTCGACGAGCCGAGCGCCGCGCTGGATGCCGCGACCGAGCAGGGCCTGTGGCGCGCCGTCCGCACCCTCGCCGACGACGGCGCGACCGTCCTGCTCGTCTCGCACCGCCCCACCGCCCGCGCGATCGCCGACACGATCGTCTCGCTGCAGCCCGCGGAGGTGACCGCGTGAGCGCATCCGCCGACACGTCGGGGTCGCCCACCGCGATCCTCCGCCGGGCGATGCCGCCCTGGCGCCGGTTCTGGCCGGGAGCCGCGAGCGGCTTCCTGTCCGAGGCGTCCGCCGTCGCCCTCCTCGCCTGCAGCGCCTGGCTCATCGTGTTCGCGAGCGAGCAGCCGCCGGTCCTGTTCCTCGGCACCGCCGTCGTCGGCGTCCGCGCGTTCGCCCTCAGCCGCGCGGCCTTCCGCTACACCGAGCGCCTCGCGAGCCACGACGCGGCCCTGCGGCAACTCGCCACGACGCGCACCGACCTCGTCCGCCGGCTCATTCCTCTCGCCCCCGACGGGCTCACCCGCACGCGCCGCGGCTCGGTGCTCGGCGCCCTCGTCGACGACGTGGACGAGTTGCAGAACCTGCCGCTGCGGGTCGTGCTGCCGCTCGTGTCGTCCGCGAGCGTCGCGCTCGGTGCCGTCGTGCTGATCGCGTTCGTGTGGTGGCCGGCCGCGCTCACGCTGCTCGCGTGCCTCGTCGTCGCGGGCGTCATCGCGACCGGCTGGGGCTGGGCCGCGGGCTCGCGCGCCGAACGGTCGATCGCCCCGCTGCGCGCGCGGCTGGCCGACGCCGTGCTCGAC
>JAEYAG010000092.1 GCA_023451265.1 Actinomycetes bacterium
CGCCAGCAGCGGGATCTGCGGCACGCGCAGGATGCCGCGGGGCCGCGCCGGCTTGCCGGCCGCCGCCGCCACGGCGTCGCGGATCGCCGGGAGCAGCGCCTCCCCGGCATCCGTCGCCGTCGCCACGACCACGACCGACGCCTGCCCCCACCTCTCGTCCGGCACCGGCACGACGACGGCGGACTCCAGGCCCGGGAGGGTGCGCACGATCCGTTCGACGCGATCGAGCGACACGTTGACGCCGCCCGAGACGATGACGTTGTCGAGGCGTCCGGTCACGCGCAGCACGCCGTCGACGACGATGCCGGCGTCACCGGTGCGGTACCAGCGGGTGCCGCCGGTGTCTCGGACGAACGCGGCGGCGGTGCGCTGCGGCTCCCCGAGGTAGCCGTCGGCGAGGGTCGGACCCGACAGCTGCACCTCGCCGTCGACGGTGCGGATGCCGACGCCGCGCAGCGGTACGCCGTCGTAGACGCAGCCGCCGGCGGTCTCGCTCGATCCGTACGTGCGGACGATCCGCGCGCCCGCCGCGGCGGCGCGCTCGGCGAGCGCGGGAGCCAGCGCCTGGCCGCCGACGAGGACCGCCGCGAAGCGCGCGAGGGCGCGCGCCGTCGCGGGGTCGGGATCGTCGAGCAGCGTCTGCAGCTGCGCCGGCACGAGCGAGGTGTAGCTCGGGATGCGGCGGCCACCGTCGCTGGAAGCCATCGCCGAGGCCGCCGCGGTGAAGGCGTGCGCGGAGAACGATCCGGCGAGGATGGCCGGCTCGTGGCCCGCGACGAGCGAGCGCACCAGGACCTGCACCCCGGCGATGTAGCCCGCAGGCAGGGCGAGCAGCCACGCACCCTCGCCGAGGCGGTCGGCGGCGGCCAGGGCGCTGGAGGTGAGCGCGGAGCGGCTCAGGGCGACGGACTTCGGAACCCCGGTGGATCCCGACGTCGTGACGACGACGGCGGTGCCCGCCGGAACCTCGGCCGGCAGATCCGCGCGCCCGCCGAGGGCGATCGCCGGCCCCGCTCCCAGCACCGCCCCGCGGAGCCCGCGCAGCACGGCGCGGGCGTCGGCCGCGTCGACGGGCTCGACCCGCATCAGAAGTGGTAGGGGTAGGGCGACCAGTCGGGGTCGCGCTTCTGCAGGAACGCGTCACGGCCCTCGACGGCCTCGTCGGTGCCGTACGCCAGCCGCGTCGCCTCGCCGGCGAACACCTGCTGACCCACCATGCCGTCGTCGATCGCATTGAACGCGAACTTCAGCATCCGGATCGCGGTCGGCGACTTGCCGAGGATCGTCCGCGCCACCACCAGTGCCTCGCGCTCGAGGTCTGCGTGCGGCACGACGCGGTTCACGGCCCCCATCTCGTACGCCCGCTCGGCGGAATACTCCTCGGCGAGGAAGAACACCTCGCGGGCCACCTTCTGGCCGACCTGGCGTGCCATGTAGGCGGAGCCGTAACCGGCGTCGAAGCTGCCCACGTCGGCATCCGTCTGCTTGAAACGGCCGTGCTCGGCGGAGGCGATCGACAGGTCGCAGACGATGTGCAGCGAATGCCCGCCGCCCGCGGCCCAGCCGGGGATGACCGCGATGCCGACCTTCGGCATGAAGCGGATGAGCCGCTGCACCTCGAGGATGTGCAGGCGCCCGGCGCGGGCGCTGTCGGGAGCGGTCGCGTCGTCCGCGGCGTACGTGTAGCCGTCGCGTCCGCGGATGCGCTGGTCGCCGCCGGAGCAGAACGCCCAGCCGCCGTCCTTCGGGCTCGGGCCGTTGCCGGTGAGGAGCACGACGCCGATCTTGGGGTCCTGCCGGGCGATGTCGAGGGCGCGGTAGAGCTCGTCGACGGTGTGCGGGCGGAAGGCGTTGCGCACCTCGGGGCGGTCGAACGCGATGCGGGCGATGCGCCCGTCGAGGCTGGTGTGCGCCGTGATGTCGGTGTACGCCTCCGCACCGGGGGCGAGCTGCCACTCGGACGGATCGAACAGCTCGGAGACGGTGTCGGGCGCGGAGTCGGTCACGCCCCCAGCCTACGCGCGGGGCGTCACACGGCTCCGGGTGGGCGGCGGCGCACCCTACGCTGGACCGGTGACGACGACTTGCCGCATCCTGACCCTGCTCGCCGCGGGCGCGCTCGCGCTCTCACTGTCGGCCTGCGCCACGACGATCTCCGACCCGCCCGCCACGGGCCCGACCGGCGGCGCGAACGCGGCCCTCGTCACCAGTGGCGCCTGCACCGGCGACGAAGGCGTGACCATCATCGTCGACGCGTCCGCCCTCGACGACTCCGAGCCGCAGGCGCAGTGCTTCCTCACCGATGAGACCGTGCCGGCCTCCGATGCCCTGACTGTCGCGCAGATCGCGACCGAGGGCACCGAGCAGTACGGCGACCAGGTCGTGTGCCGCGTGAACGGGCTGCCCTCGGCATCGGCCCCCGTCGGCTCGACGGAAGACCCGGCGTACGTGGAGTCGTGCGAGACGATGCCCGCGGCCTTCGCCTACTGGTCGCTGTGGCTGAAGCCCGCGGGCGGCGAGTGGGACTACGCGCAGGAGGGACTGTCGACGCTGCAGGTCGAGCCGGGCGACAGCATCGAGCTGCTGTTCACGCTCGACGGGGCGCCCGCCGCGCCCGCCGCGTGAGCGCGCGCCGTACGCTCATGTCGTGACGCGCGGAGTGACGTTCCGGCCGGCGCCGCTGCGCGCGGCCGCCGCGCTCGCGGCCGTCTTCATCGCGGTGCGCGTGCTGTACCGCGTGCTGTTCCACGGTGCCGACGGGACCGGCCCGGTGGTGCTGCCGTTGCCGCAATGGCGGCTGCCGCCGCCGTTCGCGCACGTCGTGATGTTCGGGCCGGTGACGGTGGACGGGCTGTGGGATGCCGCGGTCAGCGCCCTGCCGATCGCGCTGACGATCCTCGCGTTCGGTGCGCTCAGTGCGCTGCTGGACATGCCGCGGCTCATCGCGCGCGGCGCGCGGCGGGGACCGCTGCAGGGCCTCGCGCGCGCGGTGTCGATCGCGTGGGCGACGCTGCCCTCGCTCGCCGACGCCGTGCGCGCCGCGCGGTTCGCGCAGCGGCTGCGCGGCGAGCGCGGCGGCGTGCGGCTGCTCGCCCCCGTCCTGGAG
>JAEYAG010000099.1 GCA_023451265.1 Actinomycetes bacterium
CCGGCGGCCGAGGTGTGGTTGAACACCTCGTCGAGCACGACCTGCAGGCCCATGCCGTGCAGCGCCCCCACCATCGAACGGAACTCGCTGACGCGCGCACCGCCCTCGGGATTCACCGCGTACGACCCCTCCGGCGCCTGGTAGTGGAACGGGTCGTAGCCCCAGTTGAAGCCGTCCGCGTCGGCGACGGCAGCCACGCACGCCTGCTGCTGGTCGGAGTCGGGCGCGTACGACGCGAGGTCGCACGCCGGAACGGCCTGCGCCGCGCGGTCCTCCTCGATCGTCGCGATGTCGAACGACGGCAGCAGGTGCACCGTGTTGATGCCGGCGGAGGCCAGCTGCGTCAACTGCTGCGTACCGGCGCTGTCGCGCGTGAACGCGAGATACGTGCCGCGCTCGGCGGCGGGCACCGTCTCGTCGGTGATCGAGAAGTCGCGGATGTGCAGCTCGTAGATCGCCCGATCGACGGCGTTCTCGATGACCGGAGCCGGGGTCTCGGACCACTGCCCGGGCTGCCAGGCAGGGTCGGCGAGGTCGATCGCGACCGAGCGCGTCGAGTTCGTCGTCAGGGCGATCGACGACGGATCCGTCACGGCGTTCGTCTCGATCTTCCCGGTCGTCGGGGCGTAGACCACGACCTCCCATAGGTATTCGCTGCCGGTGAGGTCGGCGTCGCCCGCGACCGTCCAGGTGCCGGATGCCGCGTCGAACGCGGCCTCGTGCCGGGTTGGCTCTCCGGTCCCGCCGGCGGGCCACGTCAGCAGGGTCGCCGTCTGCGCGGTGGGAGCCCAGAGCCGGAAGGTGGGCGCGCCGCCGTCGAACGAGACGCCGAGCGGCTGGTCTTCGACGGCGTCGGCGTACAGGTCGTCGAGCACGCCCGGGATCTGCACACCCGTGAACGCCACGAGCGCACCGCCCGCGTCGCGCTGCGCGACCGCGACCTGCCCGCGCAGCAGCGCGGCCACGGCGTCACGGTCCTGCCCGTCGACGTGCAGCGCGACGTATCCGGACAGCGCGGGGAACCGCTCGCGTTGCGCGGCGGTGAGGCCGCTCGCGATGCGGGTGAGCGCGATCGGCTCACCGCCCGTGACAGCACCGTCCGTCACCGCGAGGCCGGCCGCCGCGGACCCGTACAGCTCCCACGTCGCGGCATCCGCCTTCGCGCCCAGCTCCCCCGGCCAGACGATCGTCTCGGCGTCGATCCAGTGCGCGCGCGACTGCCCCGTGCCCGCCAGCGGCGGATCGGCCGACGTGATCTCGAGCACGTGCGTCGCGAGGTCGTAGCGGAAGGTCACCCGCTTGCCCTCGGTCGCCGAGAAGTCGATGTTGGGGCCGTCCTTCACGCCGCCCTCGCCGTAGTTCTCGTTCCAGGTCAGGCCGTGCGTGACCTTCACCTGGTACGCGCCGGTCGCGATCTTCGTCGTGGAGTACTCCAGAATGCCGTCGCCGTCGCCGTCGAACATGAGCGTCGCGAGGCATCCCGGCGCCCAGTCCATGCTGCAGCCGACCTGCGACTGGAACGAGCCGGCGAGGGTCACGGCGGGTCCGTCGGCGGTGGAACGCACGAGCTTCGTGCGCGGATCGAACCAGAACGTCACCGGTCCGCCGGCGTGCGAGAGCGCGATGTTCGCCCCGCTCGCCACACCGTTCGCGCCGTAGTTCTCGTCCCAGCTCTTCTCGGTCGCGACCTTGTACTCGTAGTCGCCGGCCGGCAGGTCGACGGTGAGCTGCCAGATGCCGTCGACCAGCGTCATCTGCGCCTGGTCGCAATCGGGTGCCCAGTCGCCCGCGCAGCCCATCTCGGTGTTGAGCGACCCCGGGATGCTGACGAAGTCGTACGCCGTCGCCTCCTCGGGCTCCTCCGGCTCGGGCTCCTCGACGAGCGTGACGCGGTTGCCGACCGAGGCGTACGTGGATGCCGCGGAGCGGTGACCTGCGGCATCCGTCGACACGGCGCGGTACTCGATCAGCGTCCCGGCGGCGAGGCCGTCGACGTCGTGGTAGACCCCGGGGGTGGTGTCCTCGGCGGTGCCGAGCGCGTGCCACTCGTCGCCGCCGACGACCCGCCACGCGAAGCTCGTCTGCCGCCACGACTGGTCGGCCGTCGCCGAGACGGCGACCGAACCCGCCAGACCCGCGCCGGCGGCCGGCACGGTCACCTGCAGCGCCGCGGCCTCGCTCGGCGCGGTGACGGTGCGGTCGGCCCGGTAGACGACCGCCGACAGCGCCGGGACGGTGACGGATGCCGCGGCAGCCGCGTCACTGGTCGTGGTGCCGGTCGCGCCGTAGAGACCCGTGAACGTGGCCGCCGCGGTCAGCGTCGGCACCGACACCGTCGCCGCCGAGGCGGTGTTGTTGAGCGCGACGAGGTACTCGACCTTCTCCGCCGCGTCGACGCGCGAGAAGGCGTAGACGCCGTCCTCCGCGAACCGCTCGATCTGCGCCCCGTCGACGAGCGCGGGGTGCGCGGCGCGCAGGTCGGCGAGCCCGGCGATGTGCTGGTAGAGCACGGCGTCGGTGTCGTAGCGATCCACCGATCCGGCGGTCGTGCCGTCGATGAGCGTCTGGTTCTGGTACTCGGCCACGTCGCTGGCGAACAGGCTCTGCCGCGCGCTCTTGTCGTTGCCGGGGTCGGCGCCCGTGAAGCCCTGCTCGTCGCCGTAGTAGACGACCGGCTGGCCGCGGCTGAGGAACATCAGGTCGTGCGCGAGCTGGTCACGCGCCTGCGCATCGGCGGACTTCTTCAGGAAGTAGCCGATGCGGCCCATGTCGTGGTTGCCGAGGAACGTCGGCAGCGCCGTCGCCGACGAATCCGGCGTGGTGTAGCGGTCATCGCCCGCGAACAGCTTCTGCAGCACCGTCGCGTCGCCGCCCTTGGCGAAACTCGTCGCCGCCGACTGGAATGTGAAGTCGAGCACCGAGCTCATGTCGGTGTCGCGGACGTAGGGCGCGAGCAGCGCCGGGTCGGCGTCGTACACCTCGCCGAACATGAAGAAGTCGCTCTTGCCCTTGCTGTGCGCGTAATCGAGCACCTGGGTCGTCCAGCCCTGCCAGAACTCGAAGTTCACGTGCTTGGCGGTGTCGATGCGGAACCCGTCGATGCCGAGGTCGATCCACGTCTGGTACACCTGCGCGAAGCCGTCGACGACCGCAGGGTTCTCGGTCATGAGGTCGTCGAGGCCGGAGAAATCGCCGTACGTCGTGGACTCGCCCGAGTAGGTCGAGTCGCCGCGGTTGTGGTACAGCGTGACGTCGTTGAGCCACGCCGGCACCTTGATGTCCTTCTCGGCGTCGGCGACGACGGGCGTGTAGGGGAAGCTCGTCGCGGCATCCATCGCGGGGAACGTGCTCGTCCCGGCGTAGTCCGCGGGGTCGAACGCGGTGCCCGCGGCATCCGTGTAGGGCGACGTCGCCTGGTCGACGTACGTGTACTGGTTCTCGGCGTACGAGATGACGTCGGCGGTGTGGTTGGTGATGATGTCGAAGTAGACGTCGATGCCGCGCGCATGCGCGTCGTCGATGAGCGCCTTCAGCTCGTCGTTGGTGCCGAGGTGCGGGTCGATCTGGGTGAAGTCGGTGATCCAGTAGCCGTGATAGCCGGCGCTCGCGTCGGCGCCGAGGCCCTGCACCGGCTTGTTCTTGAAGCTCGGCGTGAGCCAGATCGCGGTCGTGCCGAGACCGGCGATGTAGTCGAGGTTCTGCTGCAGGCCGGCGAGGTCGCCGCCGTTGTAGAAGCCGGTCGAGGTGGGGTCGAACCCCGTCGTGAGCCGGTCGCCGGTGAGACCGCCGGTGTCGTTCGCGGTGTCGCCGTTGGCGAACCGATCGGTCATCACGAAGTAGAACTGCTTGCCGTCGCCGGCCTGGCGCACCGGCGCGACGACGAGCGCGTCGTCGGCGGCGGTGTACCCGGAGGCCAGCGACTCGACCTCGACCCCGATGCGGTGGCTCTCGTCGTCGTACACGAACCGAAGCGTCGCGGGTCCGTCGATCGTCAGCGGGATGTTCGCCCCGCCCGCCGCGCCGTCGGCGCCGTAGCTCTCGTCCCACGCCCCGTTCAGCGCGACCTTGTACTCGTAGGTGCCGGCGGGCACGTCGAACGTGCGCGCGTACTGCGACGTTCCCGAGACCGGCTCGAGCACGGTCGCGGCGCACGCGGGGTCCCAGTCGCCGGGGCATCCGATCTCGCTCTGCAGGCTCCCGACGAGGGCCGGGCTGCGGTCGGCGGCGGCGGAGGGCGCCGCCACGACGGCGACGGCTCCCGCGGCCACGAGCACCGCGGTCGTGAGCGCCGCGAGGCGCCGGCGAGCAGCAGAGGACAGGGTCATCGTCGACACGGAAGCTCCTGGGGGATCGTGGGCACGGCGACGTGCCAGGACTGTCGCGGTCCACCATACTGTGACCGGTCACAGGAGCGCAATGCCCCGATGCGGGCCCGGCGGATGCCGTCCGTTCACCCGAACGTCACGCGCGCGCCACCCCGCGCCGATAGTCAGGGAGCATCCCCGCCCGCCCGACCTGAGGACACTCATGCCTTCGCCTGTCCGACGTCGTGCACTCGGTGCCGCCACCACGGCTGCACTCGTCTGCACGCTCGCCCTGACGCCCCTTATCGCCCCCTCGGCGGCCCTCGCCGCAGACGCTCCCGCGGTGCCCGTCGTGCACTCCGCCGACGACGCGGCCATCTCGCTGACGCCGATCGGCACGCACGCCACCGGCGTGTTCGGCGAGTCCGCCGCCGAGATCGTCGCCGCCCACGGCGACCGCCTGTTCGTCGTGAACGCGAAGGCCGGCTCAGTGACCGTGCTCGACTACTCCGACGCCACGCAGCCGACGGAGCTGTTCGCCATCGCCGCCGACGGCGTCGCGAACTCGGTGGCTGTCCGCGCCGACGGCCTCGGCGTCATCGCGCTCGAGAACCCCATCAAGACCGAGCCCGGCCGGCTCGTGTTCTTCGACGCGGATGCCGATGCCGCCACGATCCTGGGCAACGTGACCGTCGGGGCGCTCCCCGACATGGTGACGATCTCGAAGGACGGCCGGTTCGCCGTCGTCGCGAACGAGGGCGAGCCCGCCGCGGACTTCTCGGTCGACCCCGAGGGTTCGGTCGGCGTCGTGGCGCTGCCCACCACCAAGACGGCACCCGTGCAGAGCGACGTCCGCATCGCCGGCTTCGGCGCGTTCGAGGGTGCGAACCTCCCCGCCGGCGTCCGGGTCTTCGGACCCGACGTCGCCGCTCCCGACCAGGGCGAGCGCCCGCTCGAGGCGAACCGGGTGAGCCGCAACCTCGAGCCCGAGTACATCACCGTCGACGGCGGCACGGCCTACGTCGCCGTGCAGGAGGCGAACGCGATCGCCGTCGTCGACCTCGCCTCGGCATCCGTCACCGATCTGTACTCGCTCGGATTCAAGGACCACGGCGCGGCCGGCAACGGCCTCGACGCGAGCGACCGCGACGAGGCGATCGACATCGCCACCTACCCGGGACTGAAGGGCGTGTACATGCCCGACGGCGTGGCGTCGTACCAGGCGGGCGGGCAGACCTACCTCGTCACCGCCAACGAGGGCGACGCGCGCGAATGGGGCTCGTACATCGACGAGGCCCGCGTGAAGGACCTCGGAAAGAAGAAGCTGGCCGCCGTGTGCGCGGACAGCCCGCTCGCCGGGTTCACGGCGGACACCGCTCTCGGACGCCTGAAGATCGCGACGGATCTCGGCATCGCCGACGGCGCCGACTGCTACAGCGAGCTGTACAGCTACGGCGCACGCTCCTTCTCGATCTGGACCGCGGATGGTGAGCAGGTCTTCGACTCCGGCGACGGATTCGAGCAGGTGATCGCCGATGCCATCCCCGACTACTTCAACTCGGGTCACGACGAGACCGGGTTCGACACCCGCAGCGCCGCGAAGGGCCCCGAGCCCGAGAACGTCGCCATCGGCGCGGTGAACGGCCGCACCTACGCGTTCGTCGGGCTCGAGCGGGTCGGCGGGATCATGGTCTACGACATCACCGACCCTGCGGCATCCTCCTTCGTCACGTACGTCAACAACCGCGACTTCGCGGCGGGCGAAGAGCCGAGCGCCGCGTCGCTCGACCTGGGCGCCGAGGGCGTCACGTTCATCCCCGCCGACCAGTCGACCACGGGAGAGCCGCTGCTGGCCGTCGCGAACGAGGTGTCGGGAACGACGACCCTGTTCGCGATCGATGACGGCCTGACCGACATCCAGGTGCTGACGATCAACGACTTCCACGGTCGCATCGAGCAGAACCTCGCGAACGGCGAGGCCGGAGCCGCCGTGCTCGCCGGCGCGGTCGACGCCTTCGAGGCGCAGAACCCGAACACGCTGTTCGTCTCGGCGGGCGACAACATCGGGGCATCCACCTTCACGTCCTTCATCCAGCAGGACACGCCGACGATCCAGGCGCTGAAGGCCGCCGGTCTCGACGTCGGCGCCGTCGGAAACCACGAGTTCGACGCCGGCTTCGCCGATCTGAAGGACCGCGTCACCCCGGGCCTCGGCGGCAGCCACCTGTCCCTGGGCGCGAACGTCTACCTGAAGGGCACGAAGACTCCGGCGCTCGACGAGTTCCGCATCGAGACCGTCGACGGTGTGCGCATCGCCTTCATCGGCACCGTCACCGAGCAGACCGCCGCGATGGTCACCCCGACGGGGATCGCCGGCATCGAGTTCGGCGACCAGCTCGAGGCCGTGAACCGGGTGGCGGCGAAGATCACCGACGGCGACCTCGCCGACGTCATCGTGCTGCTCACCCACGAGGGCCCCGCGACGGGGTCGTGCGACGCGGTCGCCGGCGACACCACGGTGTTCGGCGACCTCATCCGCGGCGCGTCCGCCGACGTGGATGCCATCGTCACCGGCCACACGCACCAGTCTTTCGCGTGCGAGGTCGAAGGCCCCGCCGGCGAGCGCCCCGTCATCCAGGCGCACCAGTACGGCACGACGCTCGGCAAGCTCGACCTCACGGTCGACTCCGCCACGAAGGAGCTCGTCTCGATCACGCCGTCGCTCGTGCCCCTCGTCGTCGGCGGCGCCGCTGCGTTCCCGGCGGACCCCGCCGTCGCGCAGATCGTGACGGATGCCGTCAAGGTCGCCGACCGCGAAGGCACCGTCGAGGTCGGCACCATCAGCGGCGACATCCTGCGCGGCGGCACGAACGGGTCGGACCGCGGTGTCGAGTCCTCGCTCGGCAACCTCGTCGCCGACCTGTACCTGTGGGCGACCTCGAACGAGGACTACGCGGGAACGCCCGCGCAGATCGGGCTCATGAACCCGGGCGGCCTGCGCGCCGACCTCGTCAAGGTCGGCGACGGCACCGTCACCGTCCGCGACGTGGCGAACGTGCAGCCCTTCGCGAACACGCTCGTGACGGTCACCCTCACCGGGGCGCAGCTGAAGGCCGTTCTCGAGGAACAGTGGCAGCCCGACGGTTCGTCGCGGCCGAAGCTGCACCTGGGCGTGTCGGAGGGCTTCTCGTACGAGTACGACCCGGCGGCCGCGCGCGGCGCACGCATCACGTCGATGAGCCTCGACGGCAAGGCGATCGCCGCGACCGACCGCTTCACCGTGGTGACGAACTCGTTCCTCGCCGCCGGCGGCGACAACTTCGTCACCTTCGCGGCGGGCACCGACCGCACCGACACCGGTCAGGTCGACCTGCAGGCGACGGTCGCGTACTTCGCGGCCCACGACGTCGTCGACCCGGCGCCCCTCGGTCGCGCGGTCCTCGCCTCCGGCGGCGGCGAGCTGCCGGGCACCGGCGGGCCCACCGACGCCGAGCTCGGTGCCGCGCTCGAGGGCGCGACCATCGACTACGGCCCCGGCCGCGTCGAGCAGGGAGACGCCTTCACGGTGAACATCGCCGGGTTGCTGCCGGGTCAGCAGATTGCGGCGACGCTGTTCAGCGACCCGATCGTGATCACCGGCATCCCCGCCGCAGGCGCAGACGGACGTGTCTCGTTCACGGTCACCGTGCCGGCGAACCTGACCCCCGGCGCGCACACGCTCGTGCTCACGTCGGGCACGGGTGAGGTGCGCCTCGCAGTGACGGTCCTGGCCGACGGCACGCTCGCCGCGACGGGCGGCACGTTCCCGATCGGATTCGTGACGGTGCTCGCCGCGGTCGCCTTGGCGCTCGGCGTGCTCGCGCTGCGGCGCCGGCGCGCGGACGCCGCGGCCTGACCCGGGACGCTACGGCGACGGCCCCCGGATGCCTTGGCATCCGGGGGCCGTCCCGTTCTCGCGCAGGTAGCTCAGGCGTCGGCTTCGGCGGCCCGCAGCGAGATGGCGGAGGTGCCGACCTCGTCGACGAACCCGTCGATGTGCCGTTCGTCCGGGCCGACATACGCCGACAGCGGACGGATGAGGGCGTTGGATGCCGCCTGCTCCATGATGTGCGCCGTCCAGCCCACGACGCGCGCGGCCACGAACAGCGGCGTGAAGGTCAGGGTGTCGAAGCCCATCAGGTTGTAGGCCGGCCCGGACGGATAGTCGAGGTTCGGGTAGATGCCCTTGCGCGCCACGAACTCGCGCTCGAGCGTCGTGTATAGCGCCTCCACGTCGGGGCGGTCGTAGTGCGCGATGAGGGTGTCGAGCGCGGCCTTCATCGTCGGCACGCGCGAGTCGCCGCGCTTGTACACGCGGTGACCGAAGCCCATGATCTTGCGCTTCTCCGCGAGCGCGCGATCGAGCCAGGGGACGACGTTGTCGGCATCCCCGATCTCGTCGAAGATGTGCAGCACGGCCTCGTTCGCGCCGCCGTGCAGCGGACCCTTGAGCGCGCCGATCGCGCCCACCACCGCGGAGTACAGATCGCTGAGGGTCGACGTGATGACCCGCGCCGTGAACGTCGACGCGTTGAAGGAGTGCTCCGCGTACAGGATCATCGAGCGGTTGAACGCGTCGACGACGACGGGGTCGGCCTCGGCGCCGAACGTCATCCAGAGGAAGTTGGCGGCGTAGTCGAGGTCGTCGCGCGGGGCGATCAGTTCCTGGCCGCGCCGCCGCCGCTGGCCGTACGCGACGATGGCCGGCAGCGCGGCGAAGAGGCGGATGCTGCGCTGCAGGTTCTCCGCCGGCGTGCCGCCGGCGTCGAGCACCGACCCGGTGCCGGCGAGGTCGCGGGCACCGAGGACGCTGACGGCCGAGCGGATCTCGTCCATCGGGTGGGCATCGAGCGGCGTGAGGTCGATGACGGCCTTCACGTCGTCGGCGAGCGCTCGGTGCTGTCGCTCGGTCCGGCGCAGGTCGGCGAGCTGGTCATCGGTCGGCAGCTCGCCGTTCCACAGCAGGTACGACACCGCCTCGGCGGGCTGGGTCGCGGCGAGCTCGTGTACGGGGTAGCCGCGGTAGAGCAGCGAGTTGGTCTCGGGGTTCACCTTGCTCACCGACGTGACGTCGGCGACGACCCCCGCGAGCCCCTTGTGGATGTCCTGGTCGGGCATGCTCACTCCTTCGTGATCTGAAAGTTGAAGACGTTCGTGTCGAAGTGGTTGTACGCCTCGTAGTCGAGCAGGTCGTACAGGTCGGCGCGATGCTGCATCTGGACCAGCTGCAAGGTCAGGTGCCCCTCGTCGTTCAGCGTATCCAGCGCGCGGCCCGCCGCGCCCATCGCCATCCGCAGGAGGGACACCGGCCAGATGACGATCTGGACACCGGCATCCCGTAGCTGGTCGACAGCGAACAGCTCGCTCTTGCCGAACTCGGTCATGTTGGCGAGGATCGGCACGTCGACCGCGTTCGCGACGGCCTCGAACTCGCCGAGATCGCGCATCGCCTCGGGGAAGATCGCGTCGGCCCCGGCATCCACCAGCGCCTTCGCGCGATCGATCGCAGCGTCAAGACCTTCCACGGCACGGATGTCGGTGCGCGCCATGATGAGGAAGTTCGGATCGCGGCGGGCGTCGACGGCGGCACGGATGCGCTTCAGTGCGGTGTCCTCGTCGACGACCTGCTTGCCGTCGAGGTGGCCGCAGCGCTTCGGGTTGACCTGGTCTTCGATGTGCGTGCCGGCGATCCCCGCATCCTCGAGCGTCTGGATCGTGCGGGCGACGTTCATCGGCTCACCGAACCCGGTGTCGGCGTCGATGATGGCGGGCAGCTCCGTCATGCGGGCGATCTGCTGACCGCGGCCGGCGACCTCGGTGAGCGTCGTCAGGCCGATGTCGGGCAGGCCCAGGTCGGCCGACAGCACGGCGCCGGAGATGTACACCCCCTCGAAACCCTTGCGCTCGATGAGCCGGGCGGACAGCGGGTTGAAGGCGCCCGGGAACCGCAGCAGCTCCCCCGCCGCCAGCCGCTCCCGCAGCAGCCGCCGCTTCTCCGCGGCCGGTGTCTGTGAGTACAGCATCAGAACAGCCCCTTCGGCGTGGGAACGGATGCCAGCACGCCCGCCTTCGCGACGATGTTGAGCTGCTGCACCTCGGCGGCGGTGAGTTCCGGCAGGCGCTCGGCGAGCGCGAGGAACCGCTCGATCTCGGCTTGCTCGAGCACGGGCTCGGCGAGCAGGCGGAACTTGCGGATGTAGTCGGCGCGGGCGAAGGGGCGCGCGCCGAGCGGGTGCGCGTCGGCGACGGCGATCTCATCGGTCAGGGTCGAGCCGTCGGTGAGGCGGATCTCGACCCGACCGCCGAACGCCTTCTCGTCGGGGTCTTCGGAGTGGTAGCGGCGCGTCCACTCGGCGTCCTCGGCCGTCGTGATCTTGTGCCAGAGGGCGACGGTGTCGGGGCGCGACGCGCGCTCGGGCGTGTACGAGTCGACGTGGTGCCACCCGCCGTCCTGCAGCGCCACCGCGAAGATGTACGGGATCGAGTGATCGAGCGTCTCGCGCGAGGCGAAAGGGTCGTACTTCTGCGGGTCGTTCGCCCCCGATCCGATGACGTAGTGCGTGTGGTGGCTCGTGTGCAGCACGATCGAGGCGACGTTCGCCGGGTCGGTCAGCTCGGGGTGCGTGCCGTGGAGCTTCCGGGCCAGGTCGATCCACGCCTGGGCCTGGTACTCGGCCGAGTGCTCCTTCGTGTACGAGTCGAGGATCGCGCGCTTGGGCTCGCCCGGCGCCGGCAGCGGCACGTCGTAGCGCGCGTCGGGACCGTCGAGCATCCACGCGATGACGCCGTCTTCGCCTTCGTAGATCGGGCTCGGCGAGGTCTGCCCGCGCATCGCGCGGTCGACGGCCTCGACCGCCATCTTGCCGGCGAAGGCGGGGGCGTGCGCCTTCCACGTGGAGATCTCGCCCTTGCGCGACTGCCGCGTCGCGGTCGTCGTGTGCAGGGCCTGGCCGACGGCCTGGTAGATCGTGTCGGCGTCCAGTCCCAGGAGGGTGCCGATGCCGGCGGCAGCCGACGGACCGAGGTGGGCCACGTGGTCGATCTTGTGGCGGTGCAGGCAGATCGCGCGCACGAGGTCCATCTGGATCTCGTAGCCCGTCGCGATGCCGCGCACGAGCGCCGCACCGTCGGCCCCGACGTGCTGGGCGACCGCGAGGATCGGCGGGATGTTGTCGCCCGGGTGCGAGTACTCCGCGGCGAGGAACGTGTCGTGGTAGTCGAGCTCGCGCACGGCGACCCCGTTCGCCCAGGCGGCCCACTCGGGGCTCGACACGGTCTCGTTCGGCTCACCGAACAGCGCCCCACCGTGGCCGCCGCGCGAGACGGGGTGATCCAGCGCCTGCGCACGCGCCGCGACGACGGGACCGCGGGTGAGGGATGCCGCGGCCACCGCCGCGTTGTCGATCACCCGGTTGATGATCATGTCGACGACATCCGGCTCGACGGCGACGGGGTCGGCGGCGACCTCGGCGATCTTGTAGGCGAGCTGGTCCTGCCTCGGCAGCTCCTCCTCGGAGCGGTGAACACGGACGTGATGCGTGACGGTCATGGGGTTCCTTCCAGAGAGGCGAGGATGGCGCGGAGCGCGTTGTGCAGGTGGACGTGGGTGGCGTGGGCGGCGAGGTCGCCGTCGCCCTCGCCGATGGCCCCGGCGATGACGCGGTGTTCGGCGACGGATGCCGCGAGGCGTTCGGGGTTCTCACGCGCCAGGCGCCGCACCCGGACGAGGTGCGTGCGCACGTTGCGCAGCGCCGCAGTGAGGTAGTCGTTCGCGACGGCGGCATCCATCGCAGCGTCGAACCGGGCGATGAGCGCGTAGTAGGCGTCGGGGGCGGCCGCGGCATCCGTCTCGGCGAACTCGGCGGCGAGCGCCGTGAACGTCTCGCGGTCGCCGCGCGCGGCAGCCAGACGCGCGGCCGACTCCTCCAGCGCGCGCCGCACCTCGAACAGCTCGCGGATGTCGCCGGTGTCGAGATCGCTCACGACGGTGACGCGGGGGGATGCCTGCACGACGAGCCCGTCGGCGGCGAGGCGTCCGAGGGCTTCGCGCAGCGGAGTGCGGCTGACGCCGAGACGGGCGGCCTGCTCGACCTCCCCGAGGACGGCCCCGGGGGCGAGAGCGCCGGACTGGATCTCATCGAGGAGTGCGCGGTACGCACGGTCGCTGGCCCTCATCACTCACCCCCTCGTTCGGAACGAGTGTATACACAGAGTCCCCTCGACACCACTCCAGGTCCCGAGACGCCGATTTTCGTATACATCCCCACACGGTCTACACGGTATTCACAAATTCATGAAACAGGCGTAGCGTTCGCGCTATGAGCACACCCATCTCCACGACCGGCCTGCGCAAGCGCTACGGCCGCGTCGACGCCCTCGACGGACTCGACCTCACCGTCGACTCGGGGCAGGTGCACGGCTTCCTCGGCCCGAACGGCGCGGGGAAGTCCACCACCATCCGCATCCTGCTCGGCCTCGCCCGGCCGACCGGCGGAACCGCGCGCGTCTTCGACGCCGACCCGTGGCGGCGGGCCGCCGAGCTGCACCGCCGCCTCGCGTACGTCCCGGGCGACGTGGACATCTGGCCGAACATCTCCGGCGGCGAGGCCATCGACCTGCTCAGCCGCCTGCGCGGCGACGGGCGCGGCGCCGCCTACGCGGCCGAGAAGCGGCGCCTGTGCGACGTGTTCCAGTTCGACCCGCGCAAAAAGGGCCGCGCGTACTCGAAGGGCAACCGGCAGAAGGTCGCGCTCATCGCGGCGTTCGCGGTGCCGGCAGACCTGTACATCCTCGACGAGCCGACGAGCGGGCTCGACCCGCTCATGGAGGTCGTCTTCCAGAACGAGATCGCCCGCGTGCGCGCCGCCGGCGCGACGGTGCTGCTGTCGAGCCACATCCTCTCCGAGGTGGAGCAGCTGTGCGACCGCGTCTCGATCATCCGCCACGGCCGGATCGTCGAGTCCGGCACCCTCGCCGACATGCGCCACCTCACGCGCACCGAGGTCTCGTTCGCCGCGACCGCCACCGCGACCGCCGCCGCAGCCGCGGCGATCCCGGGGGCGGAGGATGCCGCGGAGCAGAACGGCCGCGTCAGCATCAGCCTCGCAAGTGACGCCGTCGCCGCCGCACTGCCGCGCCTGGCCGTGCTCGGGGTCGAGGGGCTGCGGGTGGCGCCGCCGTCGCTCGAGGAGCTGTTCCTGCGCCACTACGGCGAGGCCGCCCCCGCTCCCGCAGAGGCGCACCGATGAGCACGCTCGCCCCGCTGCTGCGGCAGCGCCTGCGGCGCGACGCGGTGCAGCTGATCATCTGGATCGGCGGGACGACCGCCGTCGCCGCCCTGGGATCGCCCACGGTGCAGAGCTCCTACGGCGACGAGCAGGAGCGCCTGGGGCTCCTCGCGACCGTCCTGGCGAACCCCGTCATCCTGCTCTTCCGCGGGCTGCCCTCGGGGGCGGGCGAAGACCAGATGGTGGTCTTCCTCCTGCTGCCGTGGCTGCTCATCCTCGCGGCGCTCATGAGCTCGTTCCTCGCCGTCCGCCACACCCGCGGCGACGAGGAGGGCGGACGACTCGAGCTGCTGAGCGCGACACCCGGCGGTCGATGGCTGCCGACGGCGACCACCATGATCCACGGGATCCTCGCGAACGTCGTGCTCGGCGCACTCGTGACGGCGGTCTTCCTGGGGGCGGGCGACCCGGTCGCCGGGTCGGTGCTCGTGGGCCTGTCGTGCGCGCTCGTCGGCATCCTGTTCTTCGGCGTCGCGCTCGTCGCCGCGCAGCTCATGCAGACCTCGCGCGGGGCGAACTCGCTGGCCACCTGGGTGCTGGTGGTGACCTTCGTCCTCGCGGGGATCGGCAACGCCCTCGGCACCCCGAGCGATGACCTCACCCGCATGCGCAGCTCGTGGCTCACGTGGGTGTCGCCGTTCGGCTGGGCCGAGAACACCCGCGCCTTCGACGAAGACGCGTGGGGGCCGATCGCCCTGCTCGCCGTCACCGCCGTGGTGCTCCTCGGCGCCGCTCTCGCCCTGCAGGCCGGCCGCGACCTCGGCGGCGCCTACGTGCGCGAGCGCGCGGGCCGTGCCGATGCGCGCGGCTGGTTCTCGTCCAACGGCGCCCTCGTCGGGCGACTCTCGGCATCCGCCATCGTGGGCTGGGTCGTCGGCGGGCTCCTCAGCGGCGTCCTCGCGACATCCCTCAGCGGCGTCGTCACGCAGCTCGGCGCCGAGAATCCCGCGGTCGTCGACATCCTCGAGAAGCTCAGCGGCGGCAGCGACGACCTCGAGCGCGGCATCGTCGTGGTGTTCTTCGTGATGGTGGGGATCCTCGCCGCGTGCGCGGGCGTGCAGGCTGTCGCCCGCGCGCGGCAGGACGAGGCCGCCCGCGGA
>JAEYAG010000033.1 GCA_023451265.1 Actinomycetes bacterium
CTTCGCGAGACGGGAGATTCGCGACGAGACGGCATGCGCCGCACCCCGTCTCGTCACAGATCTCCCGTCTCGGCGCGCAGGCCGGCGGATGCCGGGGCTACGCGCGGGCGGCGAGCAGGTCGGCGTGCCAGCGCTCGGCGACGTCGGGGTGCGCCCGCAGGCGGGACTTGAGCGCGTTCTCGCCGTAGCGGGCGTGGATCGGGTTGGCGGGATCCTGCGTCACGCCGCGCGCCTGCGCGGCGAGCTCGGCCGGCAGCGCGATGAGCGGCAGCGTCGCGTCCAGAGCCGGGTTGAAGAAGTACGGCACCGAGATGCGGTCATCCGAGTATCGCGGCGAGACCACGCGGTGGTTCGTCGCGATGAGGTAGCCGCCGGTCGCATACTCGAGCATCTCGCCGATGTTGACGACGAAGGCTCCCGGCACGGGCGGGGCATCCACCCACTCGCCGCCCCGCTGCACCTGCAGGCCGCCCTTGCCGGGCTCCACCCACAGCAGCGTCAGCACGCCGGAGTCCTTGTGCGCCCCGACGCCCTGCGCGGGCTCGGGGGCGTCCGTGCCGGGGTAGCGGACGATCTTCAGCAGCGTCGAGGGCTCGCCGAAATGGTCGTCGAAGTACGACTCGGGCGCTCCCAGGGCGAGCGCCCAGGCGCGCAGGAGCTTCCGGGCGACGCCGGCGAGGTGCTCCTGCCACTGCGCCGTGACCTCGCGCAGCTCGGGGAGAGATTCCGGCCACAGGTTCGGGCCGATGAGGCGGGCGTACTCCGGCGCGTCCGGATCGTCGACCGCCGTGCGCTCGGGCCCGATGTCGATCTGCTCGCGCCAGTCGACCTTTCCCTGCGTCCGCTCGCCGCCGATACGGGTGTACCCGCGGAAGTGCGGGCTGTTGACGTTCTCGATGGCGAGCTTGTCGGCCTCGGGCAGGTCGAAGAACGCGCGCGCGGTGCGGTGCAGGCGTGCCTCGAGCTCCGGCGGGATCCCGGTGCCGGTGAGGTAGAAGAACCCGACGTCGTGAGTGGCCGCCCGCAGGTCGTCGCGAAAGCGGGCGGCGGCCTCGCTCCCGGCAGCCAGCTGCGACAGGTCGAGGACGGGAAGGTTCAGGTCGCTCATGCGATGAGAGTAGGCGGATGCCGCGGCATCCGCCCCTGTGTTGCGCCGGGTTACCGGGGCCGGCGCGAGCCGGTCGGGTCGGAGCGGTGCCCCTCGCGGCCGGCGAGGGCCGGGTCGGCGAACAGCCACGCGGGGCGCGGTTCGATGAGCGGGCGGAAGACGGTGCGCACCGGCTTCGTGGCCAGCGCCAGTGCGATGACGACCGAGAGGACGATCACCGCCGGCAGCCACAGCCACGTCGGTTCGGCGTTGCGGAGGATCCCGGTCTCGCGGAAGGGGTACAGCACGAACGAGTGCAGCAGGTAGACGTACATCGTGTACTGGCCGAAGTGGGTCCACCAGTACGTGCCGCGGGGGATGAGGGCGAAGAACGCCACGCTCAGCACGAGCGCGATCGCCATGAGCGCGAGCCGCAGCGCCCCCGACCACCACGGACCGCCGAGGGTCGCGTAGTCCTCGTCGTAGAACAGCCACTCCCGGAGGTTCACGGCGCGCCAGGTGTCGACGAAGAACCAGGCGACGAAGCCGGTGACGGCGAAGAGGGCGAGCGCGCCAATGCGCACCCACAGCCGCCGTCGCTGCAGCAACCGGAACCGGGCGACCATGTCGTGGTGGGCGAGCCACCACCCCAGCGTGAAGAACGGCAGCAGGCCGAGGGTGCGCGACAGCGACAGGGTCGAGTCGATGTTCGGCCAGTAGCCCACGGCGAGCGAGATGGCCACGGTCCACACCAGCGGCCAGCGCAGCAGGGCGAGGTAGGGGAGTACGAGGCGGAAGATGGCGAGGGCGAGCAGGAACCACAGCGTCCACGACGGCTGGGTGAGGTTGGGGTTGGCCTGGCCCTCCACGAGCCATTTCGTCAGCGTCCACAGCGCCTCGAAGATGACGTAGGGCGCCACGATGTCGGTGAGGACGCGGGCCATCTGCCGCCGGCTGGGGGAGTCGGACTTCGAGAAGTACCCGGAGATGATCGCGAACGCCGGCATGTGGAAGGCGTAGACGAGCAGGTACAGGCCGAGTGCGATGTCGCTGTCGTAGGTCAGCCGCTGCACGGCGTGGCCGAGGACGACGAGCACGATGCACGCGAAGCGGGCGTTGTCCCACAGCGGCACGCGACGCCGGGGCGCGCGGACGGCGCCGGTCTGCGGGGCGGAGGGCGTCGTCGTCATGTCGCTGGCCACCCTACCCGCCCCCGTCGGCCGGTCGGGAATAGCCTGGACGCAGGCGCGTTGCACCAGATACATTCAGTTGCATGTATTGGATGCCGCGGCATCCGGGAAGCGAAGAGGGACCGTGAACGAGACCACCACCGGTGCGGCTGCCCCGCAGATGCAGTTCGGCATCTTCACCGTCAGCGACATCACCCAGGATCCGACGACGGGCCACACCCCCAGCGAGGCCGAGCGCATCCGCGCGACCGTCGAGATCGCGAAGCACGCCGAAGAAGTCGGCCTGGACGTCTTCGCCCTCGGCGAGCACCACAACCCGCCGTTCTGGTCGGCGTCCCCGACGACGACGCTCGCGTACATCGCTGCGCAGACCGAGCGCCTCATCGTCTCGACGGCGACGACGCTCATCACGACCAACGACCCGGTGAAGATCGCCGAGGACTACGCCATGCTGCAGCACCTCTCCGGCGGCCGCATGGACCTCATGCTCGGCCGCGGGAACACCGGCCCGGTCTACCCGTGGTTCGGCAAGGACATCCGCCAGGGCCTGCCGCTGTCGATCGAGAACTACGCGCTGCTGCACAAGCTGGGGCACGAGGACGTCGTGGACTGGGAGGGGAAGTTCCGCACGCCGCTGCAGGGCTTCACCGCCACACCCCGGCCGCTGGACGGCGTGGCGCCCTTCGTCTGGCACGGTTCGATCCGCACCCCCGAGATCGCCGAGCAGGCCGCCTACTACGGCGACGGGTTCTTCGCGAACAACATCTTCTGGCCCGCGGAGCACTACCAGCGCCTCATCGGCCTGTACCGCCAGCGCTGGGAGCACTACGGCCACGGGGCGCCGGAGACGGCGATCGTGGGGCTCGGCGGCCAGGCGTTCATGGCGCGCAACTCGCAGGATGCCGTGACGCAGTTCCGTCCCTACTTCGACAACGCACCGGTCTACGGTCACGGACCGAGCCTGGAGGACTTCAGCGAGATGACGCCGTTGACCGTCGGGTCGCCGCAGCAGGTGATCGACCGCTACGCCGGCATGCGCGAGCTGTTCGGCGACTACCAGCGGCAGCTGTTCCTGATGGACCACGCGGGGCTTCCGCTGAAGACGGTGCTCGAGCAGCTCGACTTCCTCGGCGGCGAGGTCGTGCCGGTGCTGCGCCGCGAGTTCGCGAAGGACCGTCCGGCCGCCGTGCCGGATGCTCCGACTCACGCGTCGCGCGTGAAGGCCGTCTACGGCGACGGCCCGGCGCGGCAGGCGACGCCCCGGGCGAACCGCGGCGACAATCTCAGCGGCCCGTCCCCCTACCAGGACCAGCCGGCGCCCGCCGGTTCGGCCTTCGGTGCCGCGGCGACCGGGGGTGCACGATGACCGCCCGGCGCATCGCCGTCGTCTCGGCGGGTCTGTCCAACCCCTCGTCCACCCGCATGCTCGCCGACCGCCTCGCGGCGGCGACGGTCGCGCGTCTGGCCGACCCCTCGACAGGCTCGGGGACCGCTGTGGGCTCGGGGACCGCTGTGGGCTCGGGGACCGGGGTGGGCTCGGGGACCGGGATCCAGGCATCCGTCGACACGGTCGAGCTGCGCGACCTGGCGCACGACATCACGAACAACCTCCTCACCGGTTTCGCGCCGCCCGCGCTGGAGTCGGCGATCAACACCGTCGTGTCGGCGGACGGGGTCATCGCGGTGACGCCGATCTTCTCGACGAGCTACTCGGGACTGTTCAAGTCGTTCATCGACGTCCTCGACCCCGATGCGCTCACCGGGATGCCGGTGCTCATCGGCGCGAACGCCGGCACCGCGCGGCACTCCCTGGCGATCGACTACGCGATCCGCCCGCTGTTCGCGTACCTGCACGCCGAGCCGGTCTCGACGGGTGTGTTCGCGGCATCCAGCGACTGGGGTGCCGCCGCCGACGACGTCGCGCCGCTGTCGGCCCGCGTCGAGCGCGGCGCACGCGAGTTCGCGGCGGCCATCGCGCGCCGGCCGGCGGCACAGAACGCCGATCCGCTCAGCCCGGAGAACTACCTCGACAGCTTCACGCGGCTGCTGAACGCACCGAAGGACGGCCACCTGCTGGGTGGCCTCGCCGGGGAGTAGTCAGCGCGCGGCGAGCCGGCCGGAGCGCACGAGGCTCGCGAAGGCAGCGAAGGGCGCCGCCGCCAGATCGGCGGGCGTGCCCTCGGCCTCCGGGTGCCACTGCACCGCGATGATCGGCAGGCTCTCGTGCTCGACGGCCTCCACGACGCCGTCGGGCGCGACCGCCGTCGCGACGAGCCCGGACCCCAGCGCGCGGATCGCCTGATGGTGGCCCGACGCGACCGAGATCTCGTCGGCATCCACCTCGTCGCCCAGCCGCGAGCCGGCGGCGACGGCGACGGGATGCCACGTCCACTCCAGCTCGCCGCAGCCGTCGGTGCCCGGCGTGTGCCGCAGCGCGCCCGGCGCGAGGTCCTCGACGAGCGTGCCGCCGAACGCGACGTTGAGCACCTGGAGTCCGCGGCAGACGCCCAAGACGGGCAGGCCGCGGTCGATCGCGGCGGCGAGGATGCCGAGGTCGAGCTCGTCCTGCGCGGGGTTCACGTCGTAGCAGGGGGCCGTCGGGTCGCCGCCGTAGCGTGCCGGGTCGACGTCGCCGCCGCCGGGCAGCACCAGTCCGTCGAAGCCCGAGAGATCGGTGTCGCGCACGACCACGACGTCCAGACCTTCGGCGCGCACGAGGGCGGCCACGTCGTCGAAGATGGCGTTGGCCAGGCCCACGCGGGCATCGGCCCCGTCGGCGTCGGAGAGGCGGGCGGGCATCGCGATGCGGGAGGTCATGACTCCATTCTGGCGGCGCGCGCCGGTCACCCGTGCACGGGCGGCGAGGATGCGGTCGACGACGACCCCGAGCGCCAGCGCCACGAGGACCGAGACCACCACGGCCAGCGCCGGAGCGTCCGGCAGGAGCGTCGCCACCGCCGCGCCCACGACGGCCTGGTAGAGGCCCCACGCCGTCGCCGCCCCCGCCGCGACGGCGAGGTAGCGCACCGCGCCGACGCCCGTCGCGCCGGCGGTGAGGTTGACCGCGAGCCGTGCGAAGGGCACGAACCTCGCGGTGAAGACGACCGCCGCGGTGCTGCGATCCAGGCGCCCGCGCGCCCAAGCGACGGCCCGGCGCACCCTGTCGGTGCGCATCCATCGCCAGCGCTCCACGCCGACACGGCGGCCCACCAGGAAGCACAGGGCGTCACCGGTGACCGCCGCCGCCGACGCCACGGCGATGACCGCGGCCAGCGGCGGCGCCCCCACCGACACCGACAGGGCCCCGAGGGCGCTCACCGCGACCTCGCCGGGGACGACGACCAGCAGCGCGTCGAGCAGGACGAGGGCGAACAGCGCCGGCAGCAGCCATCCGCTGTGCCCGAGTCCGGCCAGCAGGTCTGCGCTCACCGCTCCGTCCTACCGCGGTCCCGTGAACGGCACGCGAACGGCGGACGTGCGCCCGGCGTCGCCGCAGACGACGCCGGGCTTGCCCGATGGTGACGCGACGTCGGGCATCGCGTGAACACTCTCCCCGGCGCCGGGTCGGACGGGCCACGACCGGACGATGCCCGCCACTGTGGAGACGTGAGAGTCGCGATCGTCGCAGAGACATTCCTGCCCCACATGAACGGAGTCACCGGCTCCGTCCTCCAGGTGTCGTCGTGCCTGCAGCGTGCCGGCCACGAGGTGCTCGTCATCGCCCCCGCACCCCGCCGCGGGGGCGACCGCTCCACCCCCGTGGCCACCGAGCGCATCGCGTCGCTCCCGCTGCCGAGCTACCCGGCCGTGCGGCTGGCCGCTCCCCACAGCGCGACCCTCGCGCGGCGGCTGCGGGCCTTCGGCCCCGACGTCGTGCACCTGGCCTCGCCCTTCCTCCTCGGCTGGCAGGCGCAGGTCGCCGCCGACGACCTGCGCCTGCCGACCGTCGCGGTGTACCAGACCGACGTCGTCGCCTACGCCCGCCGCTACGGTCTGCCGCGGGCGACGGCACTCGCCGAACGGCACGTCACCCGGCTCCACCGGCGCGCCACCCTCACGCTCGCCCCCTCAGCCGCCTCGCTCGCACAGCTGGAGGATCTCGGGGTGGATCGGGTCTCGCTCTGGGGGCGCGGCGTCGACCTCGAGCGCTTCGCCCCTGCCCGGCGCAGCGAGAGGTGGCGGGCAGACGTGGGCGGCGGCCGGACCATCGTCGGATACGTCGGCCGTCTCGCGCCCGAAAAGCAGGTCGCCGATCTCGCCGCGCTGGCGGGACTCCCCGGCATCCGCCTCGTGATCGTCGGCGACGGTCCCGACCGTGCGATGCTGCAGCGGCGCCTGCCGGATGCCGTGTTCCTCGGGCACCTGACGGGCGACGCCCTCGCCGAGGCGGTCGCCGGATTCGACGTGTTCGTGCACCCTGGCGAGAGCGAGACCTTCGGCCAGACGATCCAGGAGGCGATGGCCAGCGCCGTGCCCGTGGTCGCCACGGGGCGCGGCGGCCCGGTCGACCTCGTGCGCAGCAGCGTCGACGGCTGGCTGTACCGCCCCGGCGACCTCGGCGACCTGCGGACGCGAGTCGCCGATCTCGTGGGCGACTCCGCGAAGCGGCGCGCCTTCGGCGCGGCGGCCCGCGAGAGCGTCGCAC
>JAEYAG010000225.1 GCA_023451265.1 Actinomycetes bacterium
GCGAGAAGGGGCGCACTCGGCGAAGGGGGGGGCGAGGCAGGGGGCAGGCGGGCGAAGGAGGGGGAAGGCGGGCGCAGGCGAGCGCAGGGGGTCGCCGCGTCGCCGCGGGTCAGTGGTGGCCGGCGCCGACCTTCGACCCGGCGATGGGCCTCGCGGCCGTCGAGGCGATGCCGCTCATCGCGATCAGCGCGACGATGATCCAGAGGGTGTTCAGGATGCCGATCTGATGGCTGATCCAGCCGAGCACTGGCGGGCCGCAGAGGAACGCGACGTAGCCGATGGTCGCCGCCGCCGAGACGGATGCCGCGGCCTTGCTCGGGTCGTCCGCGGCCGCCGACATCCCGAGCGGAAAACCGAGCGAGGCGCCCGCGCCCCACAGCGCGATGCCGACGAACGCGACCGGCAGGTTCGGCGCGAGGATGAAGACGATGAGGCCGGCACCGGCGGCGATCGAGAGGATGCGCAGCGTCCACACGCGCCCGATGCGGTCGACGATGGGGCCGCCGATCATCCGGAACACCGTCATCGAGACCGAGAAGACGGTCAGCGCGATCGCGCCGGTGGCCTCGGTCTCGCGGTGGCCGTCGACGACCGCGATCGTCAGCCAGTCGTTGGCGCTGCCCTCGGCGAAGGCCATGCCGAGGATGATCGCGCCGATCGCGTAGGTGCGCGGGTCGCGCCACACCTCCAGCGCCGCGGCGAGCCGCTCGCGGCGGGAGGGCGTCTCGGCGACGTCGTCGTCGGCCGCCGCCTGCGCGGGGATGAAGCGCAGCGAGACGATGCTGACGACCAGCCCGATGGCGGCGGTCACGCCGAGGTGCCACGAGACGCCGACCTGCAGCGCCGCCATCGCGACGCCGATGCCGGCACCGGCGACCGTCCCGAGGCTGAAGAACGCATGGAACAGCGGCATGAGCGTGCGCGCGAAGGCCTGCTCGACGGCGGCGGCCTCGACGTTGATCATGACGTCGGTCGAGCCGAAGCACAGCCCCATGAGGGCAAGGCCCGCTGCGGCGACGGGGTAGGAGGCCAGCGCGTCGACGCCGAGCGCGGCGATGAGCAGTCCCGCCGCCACGCCGACGAGCGTGACCGACAGGCCGCGCCGGGCTCCCCAGCGCGCGACGATCACGTTGGCGAGCATGACGCCGGCGAGAGAACCCGCCCCCATCGCGAACAGCAGGATGCCGACCTCGAAATCGTCGATCCCGAGGTTCTGCTTCACCGCCGGCAGGCGCGAGGCCCACGACGCGAACACGAGTCCGCACAGCAGGAACAGCGTGAAGATCGCCGTGCGCCAGTGGACGAGTCGGGTTCGAGTCAGCGTGCTGTTCACCGGGTGAGTCTACCGAATCGATTCGACGGTCGGATACCCGCGGGTTACCATCGGGTCATGACGAATCGTCGCGCCACGATCGCCGATGTCGCCCGCGTCGCGGGCGTCTCGCCGTCGACGGCGTCGGTCGTCTTCAGCGGCAAGACGCCGGTCTCCGACCCGACCCGCCAGCGGGTGCTCGACGCCGCGGCATCCCTCGGGTACACCGGACCCGACCCCCGCGCGGCGTCACTCCGGCGCGGACGCAGCGGCATCGTCGCCGTCGTGGTGGGATCGTCGCTGAACTTCATGTTCCTCGATCCGGTGCAGCGCCTGCTGATGGACGGGCTCGCCGAGGCCGTGGCGCCGCTCGGTGCGGGGCTGCTGCTGCTGCGCCGCGACGCGGGCATCGACAGCGAGAACGCCCCCACGCTGACCACGGCGTCCATCGACGCGGCCGTCCTCATCGGCTGCGACCGGTCGCTGCGCGAGACGCTCCCCGACGTGCAGGCCCGCGGCATCCCGATCGTCGTCGTCGAAGGGGATGCCGGGGACGACGTCCCCCGCATCGCCCTGGACAACCGCGAGGCTCAGCGCCGCGCCGCCGAGCACCTGAGGGACCTTGGGCACACCCGCGTCGCGATCGTCACCCTGTGGCAGGACGCCGCCGGAACCCGCGGGTGGATCGCGCCGGATGCCGACATCACCATCGACGTGACACGCGACCGCCTCCGCGGCGCGCGCGACGTCTTCCCCGACGCCCCCGCGTTCGCGAGCGCGCACAGCTCCATCGACGACGGCTTCGCCGCCGGACGCGTGCTCTTCGCCGATCCGCAGTCACGGCCCACCGCCGTCATCGCGCAGAGCGACCTGCTGGCCACCGGCGTCATCCGGGCGGCGGAGGAGGCCGGCCTGCGCGTGCCCCAGGACGTCAGCGTGACCGGGTTCGACGGCATTCCGGTGGACGGCCTGGCGCCGTACGAGCTCACGACGCTGTTCCAGCCGGCGACCGACAAGGGCCGCGCCGCAGGCGCCGCCGTCGCCGCGATGCTGGAGGGGCGGATCCCGGCATCCGTCCTGCTCACCTCGACATTCCGGCCCGGGAATACGACCGCCCCGCCGATGGCACCCTGAGCGCCCGGTAGACTGGGAACCCGACCCCCGCGACCTGTCAGGAGGCCCGTTTGCTCGTGCTCCTGGCTGCGTTCGCGGTTCTGCCGCTGGCGTTGCAGTGGTTGTACGCCCGCATCGGACCCCGCGCATTCCTCGTCGCCGCGCTGCTGCCGGTCGTCGCCTTCGGTCACGCGCTGACGCAGACCGGAGCGGTGATCGCGGGCGACACCCCCGAGGAGTCGTTCGCCTGGATCCCGCAGCTCGGCATCGATTTGTCGATGCGCATGGACACGCTCGGCTGGGTCATGACGCTCATCGTCACCGGCGTCGGCGCGCTCGTCCTCTTCTACTGCCGGTGGTACTTCGATGGCGGGGTCAAGCCGGGCGTCGGGCTCTTCAGCGCGGTGCTCCTCGGCTTCGCCGGCGCGATGTACGGCCTCGTCCTCACCGACGACGTCATCGTGCTCGTGATGTTCTGGGAGATCACCAGCATCCTGTCGTACCTCCTCATCGGCTTCTACCACGCGCGCGGAGCGAGCCGTCGTGCCGCCCTGCAGGCGCTGCTGGTGACGACCCTCGGCGGGCTCGTCATGTTCGTCGGCGCCGTCATGCTCTCGGTGCTCTACGGCACCAACAGCCTCGACGCGATCATCTCCGGCGCCGCGAGCCTGCAGCCGGGCGGCGAGGGGCTGCTCAACGTCGCGATCGTGCTGCTGCTGGTGGGCGCGCTCAGCAAGTCGGCGATCTTCCCCTTCCACTTCTGGCTGCCCGGTGCCATGGCCGCGCCCACCCCGGTGAGCGCGTACCTGCACGCCGCCGCGATGGTCAAGGCCGGCATCTACCTCATCGCGCGGCTCGCACCGGCCTTCGCCGACAGCGATCCGTGGCGGCCGATCGTCATCAGCCTCGGTCTTCTCACGATGCTGCTGGGCGGCCTGCAGGCCATGCGCGAATCGGACCTCAAGCGCATCCTCGCCTTCGGCACCGTGAGCCAGCTCGGCATGCTGACCGTCGTGCTCGGCTACGGTGAGCGCAACTCCGCCCTCGCCGGACTTGCGCTCCTCATCGGGCACGCCCTGTTCAAGTCGGCGCTGTTCCTCGTCGTCGGCGTGATCGACCGGCAGCTGTCCACCCGCGACATCGGCGAGCTGTCGGGTGTGGGACGCCAGGCGCCGACCCTGGCGACGTTCTCGATCGTGGCCGTCGCCTCGATGGTCGGACTCGCCCCCACCGTCGGCTTCGTCGCGAAAGAAGCCGCGCTGACCTCGCTGCTGGATGCCGGGTCGTCGCCGGAGGCGCTCATCCCGCTCATCGGCATCGTGCTCGGCTCGGTGCTCACGACCGCGTACGGCATGCGCTTCATCTGGGGCGCGTTCTGGACAAAGCGCGACGACGCCGGCCAGACGCGGCCCGTGACGCCGTGGCCGGACCCGCCGATCGGCTTCCTCGCGGCCCCCATCGTCCTGTCGGGCCTCACGGTGGTCGCCGGCTTCGCCGCGCCGCTGCTCGACGTCGCGTTCTCCGGCTACGCCGACACGCTGCCGAACCCGTTGGGCGACGAGTCCCATCCATACCACCTGGCGCTCTGGCACGGCCTCGAGCCGGCCCTGTTCCTCTCGCTCGGCAGCATCCTCGTCGGCGCGGTCCTGTTCTGGCTCACCTACCGCGCCCGCCGCGTGCCCCGCCGCATCCTGCCGTTCACGGCCGCCGACGTCTACAACGCGACCCTGCGCGGCATCGCCCGCGTCGCGGTGTGGACGACGACCTTCACGCAGCGCGGCTCGCTGCCGGTGTACGTCGGCACGATCTTCGTCGTGTTCGTGGCCGCCCAGGGCACGGCGCTCCTCGCCGGCGACGAGTGGCGGATCGCGCTGGCCGCGTGGCAGACGCCGATGCAGTTGATGGTCGCGCCCATCATGATCGTCGCGGGCATCGTCGCCGTGCGCGCCCGCAAGCGCTACACCGGCGTCGTGCTCGTCTCGGTCACCGGCCTCGGCATGGTGGCGCTGTTCGCCACGAGCGGTGCGCCCGACCTCGCGCTCACGCAGATCCTCGTCGAGACGGTCACCCTCGTCGCGTTCGCCCTCGTGCTACGGCGCATTCCCGCGCGCCTGGGCGAGCACAACGCCTCGGTGTGGCCGGCGGCACGCGCCGTGCTGGCCGTCGCCGTCGGCGCGACCATGGCGATGGTCGCGATGGTCGCGACCGGCGCGCGCGTCGCCGAGCCGATCTCCGACCGGTTCCCCGAGCTCGCCTACGAGATCGGCCACGGCAAGAACGTCGTCAACGTGGCGCTCGTCGACCTGCGCGGCTGGGACACCATGGGCGAGCTGTCGGTGCTCGTCCTCGCAGCCACCGGCGTCGCCTCGCTCGTGTTCGTGACGCATCGCTCCGACCTCATCTCCCGCGCCATCTCCTCGCTTCCCACCGGCGCGACCCGCACGCGGCGGCCCCTCGTGGAGACCGACCAGGGCCCGCGGCCGCGCACCGCCGACTCGCGCAGCACCCGGCAGGCCTGGCTCGTCGGCGGGCAGCGCGTGCGCCCCGAGAACCGCTCGATCGTGCTCGAGGTGATCGTCCGCATCCTCTTCCACACGATCATCGTGGTGTCGATCTACCTGCTCTTCGCGGGCCACAACCTGCCCGGCGGCGGTTTCGCGGGCGGACTCGTCGCAGGCATGGCGCTCGTCATGCGCTACGTCGCCGGGGGCCGCTACGAGCTCGGTGCGGCCGCGCCGACGGATGCCGGGCGCCTCCTCGGCGCCGGCATGACCCTCGCTGTCGGGACCGCCGTCGTGCCGCTGCTGTTCGGCGCCGCGCCCCTGACGAGCTGGTTCTGGGAGGCCGAGCTGCCGGTCCTCGGCCACGTCGAGTTCGTCACCTCCACGCTCTTCGACATCGGCGTGTACCTCGTCGTCATCGGGCTCGTGCTCGACGTGCTGCGCTCGCTCGGCGGCGAGGTCGACCGCCAGGCACAGGCCCTCCGCGACCGGGGGGTGAGCGTCTCGTGACCGTCTCGGGCGTGCTGATCATCATCATGGGCGTGCTGTTCGCCGCCGGCGTCTACTCGATGCTCGAGCGCAGCCTCACCCGCGTGCTCATCGGCTTCCTGCTGCTGGGCAACGCCACCAACCTCTTCCTGCTCGTCGTCATGGGCCGCCCCGGTGAGGCGCCCTTCTCGGGTTCTGCGGACCCCGACGCCATGAGCGACCCGCTGCCGCAGGCCCTCACCCTCACGGCGATCGTCATCACGTTCGCGGTGTCGGCCTTCCTCCTCGCCCTCATCTACCGTTCGTGGCAGCTCGGCCAGGCCGACACCGTGCACGACGATGAAGAGGACATCGCCGTGCGCGACCGCGGCACCGAGGAAGAGGACCAGATGGACGACGAGACGTCCATCGAAGACGAGGACGACGACGCCACGACCGACTTCATCGGCACCGACACCGCCCCGATCACGATCCTGCACCACCGCGATGTCGACGGCATCCGCGACGATGCGCCCACCGACCGGCCCCGTCCGTCGTCCGGTGACGACGGTGAAGGGGGGATGCCGCGATGAGCGCCCTGATCCCGCTGCTCGTGACCCTGCCCCTGCTGGGCGCGGCCATCGCGCTGATCTTCGGGCGCGCCCGCCGCGTGCAGGTCGGCGTCTCGATCGTGACGCTGACGCTCGTCGCCGCGATCGCCGCGATGCTGCTGTACGCCGTGGACTCGACCGGTCAGGCGATCGCCGTCTCGGTCGGCGGCTGGCCGATCCCGTTCGGCATCGTGCTGTACGTCGACCGGCTCGCCGCGCTGCTCGTGGTCGTCTCGAGCGTCGTGCTGCTCGCGGTCCTCCTGTTCTCGGTCGGCCAGGGTGCCGCCGACGGTGACGACGACACCCCGGTGACGATCTTCCACCCGTCGTATCTGATCCTCGCGGCGGGCATCTTCAACGCCTTCATCGCGGGCGACCTGTTCAACCTCTACGTCGGGTTCGAGATCCTGCTGGTGGCCTCGTACGTGCTGATCACGCTGGGGTCGACGGAATCCCGCATCCGCACCGGCGTCGTCTACATCGTCGTCTCGCTCGTCTCGTCGATCCTGTTCCTCGCCGCGATCGCCGCGATCTACGGTGCCGTGGGAACGGTGAACATCGCGCAGCTGTCCGAGCGCATGGGCGAGCTCCCGCAGTCCACCCAGCTGGTGCTGCACCTCATGCTGCTGCTGGCGTTCTCGATCAAGGCGGCCGTCTTCCCGCTGTCGTTCTGGCTGCCCGACTCGTACCCGACGGCGCCGGCGCCGGTCACGGCGGTGTTCGCGGGCCTGCTGACCAAGGTCGGCGTCTACGCGATGATCCGCACCGAGACGCAGATCTTCCGCGACAACGACGTCAACACGCTGCTGCTGATCGTTGCCCTCGCCACCATGATCGTGGGCGTGCTCGGTGCGCTCGCACAGGCCGAACTCAAGCGCATCCTGTCGTTCACGCTCGTCAGCCACGTCGGCTATCTCGTGTTCGGACTCGCGATCGCCACGCCCCTCGCGCTCGGCGCGACGATCTACTACATGGTCCACCACATCATCGTGCAGACGACGCTGTTCCTCGCGGTGGGCCTCATCGAGCGCCGGGCCGGCTCGACGTCGATCCTCAAGGTCAAGAGCCTCATGCGCGCGGCGCCCGTCATCGCGGTGCTGTACTTCCTCCCCGCCGTGAACCTCGGCGGCCTGCCGCCGTTCTCGGGCTTCATCGGCAAGTTCGCGCTGTTCGACGCGGCCGCCGAGGTGGGCACGCCGCTGATGTACCTGCTCATCATCGGCGGGATCATCACGTCGCTGCTCACCCTGTACACGCTCATGCGCGCCTGGAACCTGGCGTTCTGGCGCGAAGACGACGACCAGGCCGACGAGCCGGCCGTCGTCGAGCGCATCGAGTACCTCGGCGACGCACCCGCCGCCGACGAGCAGAGCAGCCGCCGGGTCATCCCGCGCATCATGACCGCGGCGACGGCCGGGATGGTCGCGGTCACCGTCGCGCTGACGGTGTTCGCGGGCCCGCTGTACCAGCTGTGCACCAGCATCGGCGATGCGCTGCTGACCCCCGTCACCCTCGTGCAGCTGGAACAGGAGGCGGGACAGTGAGCCCGACGGCGAAGGCTGCGGCGGTGGCGGTGTGGCGCCAACTGCCGTTCTTCCTGTGGCTGATCGCGCTGTGGATGCTGCTGTGGGGACAGTTCACGGTGCTCGCCGCCGTCACCGGACTCGTCGTCGCGCTGTTCGTGACGCGCGTGTTCCGCCTGCCGCCGGTGGAACTGTCGGGCCGGGTGAACCTCTGGCACGGCGCCGCGTTCGTGGCGATGTTCTTCTTCGCCGTCGTGCGCGGGTCGCTGCTGGTGGCGTGGCAGACCATCAACCTCGCGCGCTACCCCGGAACCGCGATCATCGCCGTGCCGCTGCGCACCGACGACGACCTCATCATGGCGCACGTCGGGGTGACGGCATCCCTCATCCCGGGCTCGCTCATCGTCGACGTCGACCGCGACCGCCGCATCCTGTACCTGCACATCATCGGGGTCTCGAGCGACCGCGACGTCGAGGCGCAGCGCGCCTCGGTGCAGCGCTGGGAGGAGCGCATCGTGCGCGCCGTCGGCTCGCGGGCGCAGCTCGACGCCATCCGCCGCGATCCGGCGCCCCGGGGAGGTGCGAGCCGATGAACGTGCTCGTCGTCGTCATCTACGTCGTGTTCGCGATCGCGGCGCTGCTCACGCTGTGGCGCATCATCGTGGGCCCGTCGATCCTCGACCGCGCCGTGGCCTCGGACGTGCTGCTCACCCTCGTCATGTGCGCGCTCGGCGCCGACATGGTGATCCACCACCACACCCGGACCCTCCCGGTGCTGCTCATCATCGCCGCGGTGGGCGTGTTCGGCTCGATCGCGATCGCCCGCTTCGTCGCACGGAGGGACTCCACCCGATGAACGAGATCCTCGACACCGTCGCGCTCGTGCTGGTGCTCATCGGCGCGCTGCTGTGTCTGACCGCGGCGATCGGGCTGCTGCGCTTCCACGATGTGCCCACCCGCCTGCACGCGGCCACGAAGCCCCAGGTGCTCGGCCTCATCCTCATCTGCATCGCGATCGCGCTGGCGCTGCGGGCGTGGCCGGTCGTGGCCTTCCTCGTGCCGATCGTCATGATCCAGCTCGCCACCGCGCCGCTCTCGGCGCACATGGTCGGGCGTCAGGCATACCGCAACGGCACGATCGACGAGCGCTCGCTGTACGTGGACGAGCTCGCCGACGACGGACGCACGCCCCCCGCCGCCGGCGGCTGACGGGTCAGGGCGCGAGCGAGGGCGTGTGCCGGATGCCGAACTCGTGCTGCAGGGCGCTGCGCGCGGCGAACCATCCGGACTGGCCGTGCACGCCCGGGCCGGGCACCGTCGACGCCCCGCACAGGTAGACGCCGCGCATCGGGGTGCGCCACGGGTCGGTGCGCAGCACCGGGCGTGCCAGCAGCTGTCCGAGGGTCGCGGCACCCGCCCCGATGTCGCCGCCGACGTAGTTCGGGTTGTGGGCGGCGAGGTCGGCGGCCGTCGCGCTGTGCGAGGCGATGATCACGTCGCGGAAGCCCGGCGCCACCCGCTCGATCGCCCGGGTGACCGCCTCGGTCTGGTCGACGGTGGATCCGGTGGGCACGTGCGTGTAGGTCCACAGGGCGTGCGATCCCGCGGGCGCCCGCGACGGATCGAACACCGACGGCTGCGAGACGAGCACATAGGCGGATGCCGCATGCCGCCCGGCCAGCACGGCGTTCTCGCCTGCGGCGATCTCCTCCCGGGTGCCGCCGATGTGGACCGTGCCGGCGCGGGCGATCCGCTCGTCGGCCCACGGGACGGGCGCGGACAGCGCGAAGTGGACGGTCGCGGCGCCGCTGCCGTAGCGGAACCGCTCCAGCGCCCGGCGATAGCGCGCCGGCATCCGCCCCCCGGCGAGACGGACGAGAGCACGGGGCGTCACGTCCAGCACGACGGCGCGGGCGGTCAGCTCGTCGAGGGAGGCGACCTCGTGGTCGGTCACGATCTCACCGCCGTGCGCGCGCAGGTCATCGGCGAGGGCGTCGGAGATGGCCTGCGAGCCGCCCAGCGGGATGGGCCACCCGGCCGCGTGGGCGTGCGCCTGCAGGGCGAGGCCGGCGGCCGCGGCGACGGGACTCGGCTGCGGCACGATCGCGTGCGCGGCGACGCCGGTGATCATCGCGGGCGCCGTCTCGCCCGTGAACCCGGCCCGCCACAGCGGCGACCCCTGCCACAGCGTGCGCAGGCCGAAGCGGGCCGCGACGATCGGATGCGGCGGCACCCGCAGCAGCGTCGACCCGGTGAAGCGGGCGACCTCGCGGGCGTGCGCCGACAGCGGGCCGAGCAGGCGCCGGTAGGCGGCGCCGTCGCGACCGAGCTCGGCGACGGTGCGCGCGAGGTCGCGGTAGGCGATGCCCGAGGCGCCGCCGGGCAGCGGGTGCGCGAACGAGACCTCCGGCGTCACGAACTCGACGCGGCGCGCAAGTCCGAATGCGCGGAAGAACGGCGACGCCAGCGCGAGCGGATGCACCGCCGAGCACGTGTCGAACCGGAACCCGGGGGCGGCCTCCTCCCGTGTGCTGGCGCCGCCGCCGAGCTGCGACAGCCGCTCGTACACGCGCACCGACAGACCCGCACGGGCAAGCGTCACCGCGGCCGCGAGCCCGTTCGGCCCCGACCCGACGATCTCGACGTCGGTCATGCCCCTCCCGCCGCGGCCGCCGAGGCGTCGGTCGCCGCGGCCGCGTCGGCGGCGGCATCCGGGCGGGGAGTGCCCTCGTCGGGCCGGGGGACGCCGGGTCGCGCGGTCTTCTCGCCCGCTTCGCGCTCGCGCCGGCGCCCCTCACTGAGAAAGGCGAGACGGCGGATGGTCTCCTCGTTGCGCAGGTGCAGCAGCGGCGCCCAGACGAACCGGGGCAGCAGACCCGCCGGGCCTCCCACGGGCTCCTCGCCGATGCGGACGACGCAGCCCTCACCGCGCGGCTTCACCTCGATCACGACGACCGCCCGGCCGAGCGGCCCGGCCTTCGCCCGGAGGCGGATGCGGCGCGGCGGCGACCACTCCACCATCTCGGTCTCGTCGTCGAAGAGGATCGGCCACGCCCCGAGCGAGTGATGGATGCGCGCGCCCTCGGCCGGCCACTCCGGGTCGACGTCGCGCATGCGCGACGCGCCCACGACCCACACCGGATACACCCACCCGTCACCGAGCACGGCGAACACATCGTCGGGAGTGCAGTCGAACAGTCGGACGCTCGCGGTGGCCATGGGTCTCCTTCGCCGTCCCTCCCGATGCTAGGCGAGCGTGCCGGCGAGGACAGGGGGGTTGCGCTCGCCGGCCCGGCGACTCGTGCCGCCGAGGGTGACGGCGCGTGACTCAGGATGCCGGGGTCAGCACGAGCGTGTTCGTCGCGGCATCCGCCACCTTCTCCGGCGTGAACAGCCACGGCGTCTGGCGCTGCCGCTGCCAGTCGGCGAACTGGTCGTAGTAGTTCGGGTGGAACGCATGGCCGCTCGTGCCGGTCAGGTGGTTCCAGCGCGAGGCGTCGAGGTCGGAGAGATCGACCGTCATCCGCATCGAGGGCACCGTCTGGGTCGCGAAGGAGCCGTCGCCGAGGTACCAGCCCGTCGCGTCGACGACGGCCGACCCGCCGCCGACCGGGAACGGCCCACGGTTGAACAGCCACTCGATCGGCGCGATGCCGCTGGATCCGAACGTGCCGCTGGTCAGCGTGATGGCGTGCAGGTCGCCCCAGTTCCATGCGTCGGGGTTGTCGCCCTGCAGCCCGACGAGCCGCGCATAGGCGTCGGTCGCGGCGCGCTCGAGCATCTCGGACTGCCCCGACACGTCGAGCTGGTCGTTCGTCCACCACGGTGAGCTCGGGTCGTCGAGCAGCGTGTCGACGACGAGGAACAGCCGCGCCTGATCCGACAGCGGCGCCGGGTCGTCGCGGCGCGAGAACAGGTCCTGCGCGAGCTCGTCCCAGAGCACGTTGGCGTACGCGGCCGCCGGCGAGTCGGGCGCGTTCTGCGCGTCCCAGCTGTCGAGCAGGTCCAGGGCGCGCTGCGCATCGGCATCCTCGAGGGTGATGTCGGCATAGGCGGCGACCAGGCGCTTGCCGAGCCAGAACTCCTGGTCGGCCTGGATCCTGCTCATGTCGTCGGCGGTGAGCTTGCCGCCCGCGATCGCGCGCTCGAGAAGGTCGGTGATGCGCGCCGCGCGCCAGCCGTAGTCGAAGTCCGAGCCGAGGAAGTGCGGGTAGTCCTGCCCCACCAGCGGGTTGTTCGCGGTGACGATGAACCCGGATTCCGGGTTGTACGACACCGGGAGGTCGTCGAACGGGATGAACCCGGTCCAGTCGTACGCCGAATCCCATCCCGGCTGCGGCATGGTTCCGTCCCCGGCGCCGCGGATCGGCAGCTTGCCGGGCGCCTGGTAGCCGATGTTGCCGTCGCGGTCGGCGTAGACGAGGTTCTGCGCCGGCACGTCGAACAGCGTCGCGGCGTGGCGGAACTGCGCGAAGTCCTGCGCGGTGTTCATCGCGAAGATCGCGCTCGCCGTCGTGCCGGGATCCAGTGCGGTCCACCGCAGCGCGACGGCATTCTCGCCGTCGGGGCCGGCCGGGGCGGGCGTCGCGGCATCCGTCGACCCGGTGTACGGATCGGCCGCGACCGACGTGAAACCGTCGGCCACCCCCGACACGATCGGGCCGTGCACCGTCGAACGCACCTCGAGCGTCACGTCGTCGCCACCGGCCACCTCGAACGTCTCGGTGCGGGTCTCGAGCGGCACGAGCGCGCCATCGCGCCAGTACGCGTCGCCGTCGATCCTCTCGAGGTAGAGGTCGGTGACGTCGGCGGTGAGGTTGGTGAACCCCCACGCGATCTGAGCGTTGTGCCCGATCACCACCCCCGGCACGCCCGAGAACCCGAATCCGGCGACATCGAACGGGCAGACGTCGCTCACCGTGCGGCAGCGCAGCCCGACCTGGTGCCAGACGCTCGGCAGCGCCGCACCCAGGTGCGGGTCGTTGCTCAGCAGCGGCAGCCCGCTCTCGGTGAGCGCACCCGAGACGACCCAGGAGTTCGAGCCGATCCCCTCGCTGACTCCTCCCAGAAGCGCCGACGCGGCCTCCACGACCGAGCCCACCTCTTTCCAGGCGACGAATGCCGCGGGCACGGCGGCGGGGTCGGTGTCAGCGGCCGACGCGGGTGCGTCGGTCGTCAGCTCCGGCACGATCACCGGGTTGGTGTCGTACGGGTAGCCGGGGTAGAGCACGGCGATCTGCTCGGGAGCGAGCGTCTGAGCGAGGATCGCGCGCTCCGTCTCCTCCTCGACGTTGCCGCGGAGATCCCACGCCATCGCCTTCAGCCACGCGACCGAGTCGGCCGGCGTCCACGGCTCGATCTCGTACGAGGAGTGCTGCATGCCGAGGATGGCATATTCCAGTGAGACGTCCGCGCCGTCGTGGTCGGCGAGATACGCGTTGACGCCGTCGGCGTAGGCCTCGTAGTACCCGCGGGCGGTGTCGTCGAGGGCCGCAACCTCCTGCTCGGCGACATGCCGCCACCCGAGCGTGCGCAAGAACTTGTCGGTCGGCAGCTGCGATGCCCCGAACAGCTCGGACAGTCGGCCGCTGGTCACGTGGCGGCGGAAGTCCATCCCCCAGAAACGGTCCTGCGCGTGCACGTACCCCTGCGCGTAGAAGAGGTCATGACTGTCGCCGGCGATGATCGTCGGGATGCCGAGCGCGTCGCGGTGGACGGTGACCTCGGCATCGAGCCCCGCGACCGCGACGGTGCCGTCCAGCTTCGGGAACGAGCGCTGGATCGTCCACACCACGAACCCCGCGGCGATGAGGGCGATGACGGTGAGCCCCGCCACGATCGAGAACGCGATGATCCCGATGCGCCGCCCCAGGGAGCGGCGCGCGGAGCGCGGTGGCGCCGCAGATGCGGGGTCACCGGCATCCGGCTCGGCGCGCGTGGCGTGGGAACCGGTGAGGGCGGGGAGATCGGACATCGTCGTCAGAGCGCTTTCCGGGGGCGGCGGCTTCGGTGCGGCGGGCACGACTCGGGTGTCGCGGACGGATCCACGCCCCCAGTCGGCGGATCCGTCATCGCATGCTAACCCGGCGAGGCGGCCGCGTGCACCCATGGGCAGTTCTCCCCATGGAACGGCGCCCCTCATCGGCGTTACCGTGTCGGGAAGGCGCAGGGGCGCGATGCGGAAGGGGATCGGATGTCGGCGATCAAACCGGTGTTCCGGGAGCTGCGCGAAGCGGTGCTGCACGGCATGGGGCATGCGCAGCGCAGGCTCCACCAGGTCGCCGACAACCTCGACGATCACCTCGACGACGTCGTGAAGGCGGTGCGCGACCAGGACACGTACGACGACGCGGTCTCGCGCGGCTGGCTCAAGAACCTCAAGCTCCGCCGCGGCGAGAAGACCGACGCGGGCTGGCACTTCCTGCCCGAGAAGGATCGCCTCGCGTCGGGCGATGTGCCGAACTACCCGGGCGAGTACACGCTCGACCTGCACGGGTCGCCGACGAAGGTGCAGGGCCCCACCGGGTCGATGCTCGACGCCCAGGACTTCGCCGACATGATCAAGAAGCGCACCGACTGGGATGGCGAGACGCCGATCCGCCTGTTCTCGTGCGACACCGGCGCGCAGCCCGACGGCTTCGCGCAGCAGCTGTCGACGATCCTGAACGTCGACGTGACCGCGCCGACGAAGCCGGTATGGTCGCAGAAGGGCGGCGCGCCGTTCGTCACCGACATCGACCCGGTGACCGGTGCTCCGGTCATTCCGCCGAACGGCACCTGGGTCACCTTCTCGCCGAAGGAGTGAACAATCGCATGGTCAAGCAGGCATCCGTCTTCCAGCCCGGGTGGGTCGCCACCGCAGAGGGTGAGCGTCCGCCGCTGAACGAGGAGCGGCTGAGCCCCGACGAGGCCGCCAAGGTCGGCGCGTATCTCGAGGGCGGGGCCGTCGTCATGCACACCACGGCGCGCGGCGTGGACGTCTTGGCCGGCGACGCGCGGGTCGTGCCGCTGACGATCCGCACCGACGGCGAGTACGTCTGGACGGGCCCCGTCACCTATTACGTGCAGACCTACGGCGTCGCTCCCGACCCCGAGTTCCTCGCGCACGTCCGCGCGCAGGGCTACGAGGTGCGCACCCCGACGGACGACGAGATCGCCGCTGCCGCGAAGGTCTTCGCCCCGCCGGCGTAGGGTCGGCGCGGCGCGGCGCGGCGCGGTGCCGCGCAGCGCGGTGCCGCGCAGCGGCGCGCGCCGCGGTCAGCCGATGAGACTCGGCTGCAGATCGCGCAGGGTGCTCCGGTGCGTCATGCGTGTGACGCCGAGCGCGGCGAGGGTGAGCGCGACGCCGAGCCACAGCAGCAGCACGCCGATGTCAGCGCCCACGCGCGAGAGGTCGCCGCCGTACATGAGCTGGCGCATCGCGTCGACGACGTATCCCATCGGCAGGATGTGATGCAGCCACGCCAGCGGCGCCGGCAGCGTCTGCCAGGGGAATGTGCCGCCGGCGGTCACCAGCTGCAGCACCATCAGCACGAGTCCCACGAACTGCCCGACCGACCCGAGCCAGACGTTCAGCGCCAGGATGATCGCCGCGTAGGTGAACGAGGCGAGCATGAGGATGCCGAGGGTGCCGAGCGGGTTCGCGAACCCGAACCCGAGCGCGAGGGAGAGCACGCCGAACAGCGCCACCATGCCCACGCTGCCGAGGAGCGCCGGTGTCAACCACCCCGCGATCGTCACGCGCACGGGCGAGCGCAGAGCGGTGACGGCCCGGCGCGAGATGGGCTTCACGATCAGGAACAGGGCGTAGATGCCGATCCAGCCCGCGAGCGCGGCGAAGAACGGTGCGAGCCCGGCGCCGTAGTCGCCCGCCGACGTCTGCGCGCTGGAGTCGAT
>JAEYAG010000235.1 GCA_023451265.1 Actinomycetes bacterium
CAGATCAGCGAGGTCATCCTGCAGCTGAGCGTCGAGACGCGCGGCGAAGAGCACCGCGCGCACGTCATCAGCGTGCTCGAGGAGGCGGGCTTCACCCCCCGCGTCGTGCAGGACTGACGCGCCGCACGTGACCTGATGCGGGGGCGGGATGCCGGATGCGATGACGGATGCCGCAGCGCGCCGTCACCGCGCCCCGGTCACTGCCCGGTGTAGGTGTCGACCTTGATGATCTCGACGGCGATCTCGCGGCCGTTGGGCGCGGTGTACGAGGTCTTCTCGCCCTCGGCGAGGCCGAGGATCGCCGCGCCCAGCGGCGACGCCTCGCTGTAGACGTCGAGCTCCGAGCCGGCGGCGATCTCACGGCTGCCGAGGAGGAACACCTCTTCGCCGCCGGCGACGATCGCGGTGACGACGGTGCCGCTGCGGACGGTGCCGTCCGACTCGGGCGCCTCGCCCACCACGGCGTCCTTCAGCAGCTGCTGCAGGGTGCGGATGCGGGCCTCCTGCTTGCCCTGCTCGTCCTTCGCCGCGTGGTAGCCGCCGTTCTCCTTGAGGTCGCCCTCTTCGCGCGCCGCCTCGATGCGCTTGGCGATCTCCTCGCGTCCCGTCGTCGACAGGTGCTCCAGCTCGGCGGCGAGCCGGTCGTAGGCGTCCTGGGTGAGGAAGGTCTCCGTGTTCTCGGGCACGTCGTCTCCTTGGTCGAGTCGGGTCGAGTCCGGCGGACTCGTCCGGGCGGCATCGCGCCGCCCGGGGTGTAAGCCAAACGCCCCGGCAGCAGCCAGGGCGCGTGTATGTCGGATCAGCCTACGGGATCCAGCAGGAGGGCACCAAACCGGTCGTCGCCTCCGCCGTGGTCGGTACCGTCTCGCTGAACCGGCGGGTGTGGGCGGGGTCGGCGGGGTACTCCACGACCCGCCAGCCCACGATGCCGTGCTCGGTGTCTTGCGCCTCGATGATGCACGTCACCGGCTCGCCCTGCCGCAGGGTCACCTGGAAGTCGACGGTCACGCGGTGCGCGTCGACGAGATGGAATCCCGTCACGTCGATGTCCACGGCATCCGTCGTCTGCGCCACCGTGGTCCAGCCGAGGTAGCCCACGGCGGCGACAGCGACCGCGCCGACGCCGATCCATGCCCAGCGACGACCGCGGCTGCCGCGGGCGCGGCCGTAGCGATCGTCGAGCTCCTGCTGGGTGCGGGTGAGAGTCATGGCATTCCCGAGGTTCTAGGCTGGACTTCCAGGCTATGCGCTCTGCGCGGAACTGAGGAACGATGCCCGAACTGCCGCTCGCACTCCTGCGAGCCGCCACGGCGACGCCGTCGCCCACCCCGACCTACGACCCCGACAGCATCACGCCGGGATTCGCCGGATTCGTCGCGATCGCGCTGCTGGCGGTCGTCGTCATCTTCCTCATCATCGACATGCTCCGCCGCATCCGCCGCGCGGGCTACCGCGCTGAGATCCGCGAAGAGCTCGATGCCGAGGAGGAGGCCGCCCGGCAGGCGGAGGAGGCCACCCGGGCCAGCGACGTCGACGATCAGGACATCGACCCGCAGCAGCGCTGAACGCGCGGCGGCGACGCGCGCCGCGCGTTCAGGAGGCGCCGAGCGAGGGCCGGAGCGGGTCGAGCGCGATCAGCAGGCACGCCGTCCAGTGGCAGAGGAAGGCCAGCACTGTGCAGACGTGGAAGATCTCGTGGAATCCGAAGTGGCCGGGCCACGGGTTCGGCTTCTTCATCGCGTAGACGATCGCGCCGCCGGTGTAGAGCAGGCCGCCGACGATCACGAGGATCATCATGGCGAGGTTCGCGTTCATCAGGTCGACGAGATACATCACCGCCGCCCAGCCGAGCAGCAGGTACAGCGCCACGTAGAGCCAGCGCGGCGCATGGATCCAGAAGACACGGAACAGGATGCCGGCGAGCGCGCCCGACCACACCAGTACTAGCAGCAGCGTCCCCTTGCCCGGTGGCAGGGCGAGCACGGCGATCGGGGTGTAGGTGCCCGCGATCAGCAGCAGGATGTTGGCGTGGTCGATGCGCTTGAGCACCGCCTTGGTCGTCGGCCCCCAGTCGAACCGGTGGTACAGCGCGGAGTTGCCGAACAGCAGCAGCGAGGTCGCCATGAACACCGCGGCGGCCCACTTCGCTGCCGCGCCCTCGGCGACGACGATGAGCACGATCCCGGCGGCGATTGCGACGGGGAAAGTGCCGGCGTGGATCCAGCCGCGCCAGGTCGGCCGCAGTTCGACCTGCGCGCTGACGGACGCGGCTTCGAGAAGGGGAAGCTGGGGCATCTCGGCGCCCTCGTCGTGCGTGGCTCGGGTCACGGCATGAGCATACGCCGGGGTGCATGCCCGGGCATGCACATACGCCGTCCCGGATGGGCACGCGCGTCGGCGCGATAGCGTAGGGGCGTGACACCGACCGGCGCGGGCGAGGGCAAGGGCTTCCTGTATCGCCTCTACAGCTCGCGGCTGCGCCGCGCGCTGACCCCCGAGACGGTGCCGCACCACGTCGCGATGATGATCGACGGCAACCGCCGCTGGGCGCGGCAGTACGGCTTCGCGACCGTCGCCGACGGGCACCGCGCCGGCGCCGCCAAGATGCACGAGTTCCTGCGCTGGTGCGATGACCTCGGCATCCGCGTGGTCTCGCTGTATCTGCTGTCCACCGACAATCTGCGCAAGCGCGATTCGCAGGAGCTCGCCGACCTCATCGAGATCATCGCCGAGCTCGCCGACGAGCTCTCCCACGAGCCGGGCTGGCGCGTGCAGCACGTCGGCCGCGACGACATCCTGCCGCCGGACCTCGCGCGGGTGCTTCGGACCGCGGAGGAACGCACCGCGGGCAACACCGGCCTGCACGTCAATCTCGCCGTGGGCTACGGCGGGCGCGGCGAGATCGTCGATGCCGTGCGGAGCATCATCGCACAGCACCAGCAGAGCGGCGGCTCGCTCGAGGACCTCGCCGCCAGCCTCACGCCCGAGCAGATCGGCGAGCACCTCTACACCGGCGGGCAGCCCGATCCCGACCTCGTCATCCGCACGTCGGGTGAGCAGCGGCTGAGCGACTTCCTGCTGTGGCAGTCGGCGCACTCGGAGTTCTACTTCGTGGAGGCCCTCGGCCCCGACCTCCGCGAGGTGGACTTCCTCCGCGCGATCCGCGACTACGCGACGCGCGACCGCCGTTTCGGCGGCTGATCGCGGCTTCGTCGCCCCTCGCTTCGCCACGGGCGGCGGGGGCGCCGCCCTCCGCCGCCCTCCCTGGTGCGCGTGGAGTGAAACAATGGCAGGCGTGAGTGAACTGGAACCGCTGATCGAGACGTTCGACGCCGCCGCCGGATATCTCGACTGGGCGGCGTTCGGCCCGCTCTCTCCCGCGGTGCGCGCCGAGATGAACGCGGACGCCGCGCTCCTCGGCACCGGTCGGCGCGCCGGCATCGACCTCGTCGCCTCGCGCGTGGACGAAGCCCGCGATCTGGTCGCCACCGTCCTCGGCTGCGCCGTCGACGAGGTCGTCCTGCAGCCCTCGACGACGCACGGTCTCACCCACGCGATGCAGGGGCTGACCGGGGACGTGCTGGTGTCGGCGCAGGAGTTCCCTGCGCTGCGGGTCACTGCGCGCCGCGCGCAGGACGCGCGCGGTCTCCTGACGGTGCGCGAGATCGACCCGCCCGACGGCATCGTCACCGTCGACGCCGTGGCCGCAGCCCTCACCGACGACGTCACCGCCGTCGCCGTCAGCCTCGTCGACTTCCGCACCGGAGCCCTCGCCGACCTGCCGGGGCTGCGCGAGCTCATCGGCGATCGCCTGCTGATCGTCGACGCCGTGCAGGGCTTCGGCGTCGTGGATGTGGACTGGGCGGCCGCCGACGTCGTGTGCGGCAACGGGTACAAGTGGCTGCGGGCCGGTCGCGGCACGGGATTCGCGCGCTTCTCGGACCGCGCGCGCGAGCGCATCGAGCCGGTGCTGTCGGGCATCTCCGGAATGCAGGGCGACGCGGCCACGACGGGCTTCCCGCCGCCGCTGCCGACGGCCGGCGCGTACTCGATCGCGCCGAGCGACCCGCTGGCCGCGTCGCGTCTCGCGGTGGCCGTGCGCGATGTGGTGGATGCCGGCATCCCCGCCGTCGCGGCCGAGCTGCGCGCCCGCGCACAGGACGTCATGAACCTCGCCGACCGCTACGCCGTTCCGGTGCTCACGCCCCGCGACCGGCACGCCGGCATCGTGACGCTGCTGCCGGATCCGCAGGACGCGGCGCCTCTCGCGGCGGCTCTCGCCAACCACGGGGTCACGGTCACCGCCCGCGGCGCCACGATCCGGGTGTCGCCGCACATCGGCACCGGCGCCGACAGCCTGCAGCTGCTCGGCGACGCGCTGGCTCAGGTGGCGACGACGCGGGTCGTCGTGATCGACGCGCCCACCGGCGAACTCGATCTCGGCGCTCTCGAAAGTTAACGTCCCCGTCATCTCCGCGCGGCGTGTCGCGGATGCTGCCGACCCCCGGGCGGACGTACGTTCATCACATCGGGCAAGGCGCCCGGTCGGGTCGGCCTTCCACTGACTCGTGGCTCACGGCCGACTCGAGATTTCCGGGTGAGACCCCCGGGGCGGGAGCGGGTTGTGACCACACGAGCACCACAGCAGCAGCGGCAGATCCAGCGGCACGACGCGGACTACGCCGATGAGGACCTCCGCACCTACGTGCTGGACACGTCGGTCCTGCTGAGCGATCCCCGGGCCTTCTTCCGGTTCGCGGAGCATTCCGTCGTCGTCCCGGTCGTGGTGGTGACCGAGCTCGAGGGCAAGCGGCACGACCCGGAGATCGGCTACTTCGCCCGTCAGGCGCTGCGCCACCTCGACGAGCTGCGGGTGGAGCACGGTCGCCTGGACTTCTCGGTGCCCGTCGGCGACGGCGGCACCCTGCGGGTCGAGCTCACCAACACCGACCCGACGGTCCTGCCCGCCGGTATGCGGCTGGGCGACAACGACACGCGCATCCTCGCCGTCGCCATGCATCTCGCGCAGGAGGGGCAGGAGGTCACCGTCGTCTCCAAGGATCTGCCGATGCGCGTGAAGGCCGCATCCCTCGGCATCCACGCGGAGGAGTACCTCGCCGAGCAGGCCGTGGACAGCGGCTGGACGGGCATCGCCGAGATCGACGTGTCGGGCGACGAGATCAGCGATCTCTACGAGAGCGAGGTCGCCGCCGGCGAGGAGGTCAAGGGACTGCCCGTGAACACCGGCCTCGTCATCCACTCCGAGCGGGGGTCGGCCCTCGGGCGCGTCACCGGCGACGGCGAGTACCGCCTGGTCCGCGGCGACCGCGACGTGTTCGGGCTGCACGGCCGCTCGGCCGAGCAGCGCATCGCGATCGACCTGCTGCTGGACCCCGAGGTCGGCATCGTGTCCCTCGGCGGGCGCGCCGGCACCGGCAAGAGCGCGCTCGCGCTGTGCGCGGGTCTGGAAGCGGTGCTGGAGCGGCAGCAGCAGAAGAAGATCATCGTCTTCCGGCCGCTGTTCGCCGTCGGCGGGCAGGAGCTCGGCTACCTGCCCGGCGACCAGGCCGAGAAGATGAACCCGTGGGGGCAGGCGGTGTTCGACACCCTCGGGTCGGTCGTCTCGGGCAACGTCCTGGAGGAGGTCGTCGCCCGCGGACTGCTCGAGGTCATGCCGCTCACCCACATCCGCGGCCGCTCGCTGCACGACGCGTTCGTGATCGTCGACGAGGCCCAGTCGCTCGAGCGCAACGTGCTGCTGACGGTGCTCAGCCGCATGGGGCAGAACTCCCGCGTCGTGCTGACCCATGACGTCGGGCAGCGCGACAACCTGCGCGTCGGCCGCCACGACGGCATCGCCTCGGTCATCGAGACCCTCAAGGGCCACGGCCTGTTCGGGCATGTCACGCTCACGCGCTCCGAGCGCTCGGCGATCGCGGCGCTCGTGACCGACCTGCTGGAGCAGGGGGAGCTCAGCTGACCAGCTGTGACCCCGGGGCGTCGGCCTCGGGGTCACGGCCCTCGCGGTGGCACTACTCCCAGCGGTAGCCCTCGCCGCGCACCGTCACGATGTGGTCGGCGCCGAGCTTCGTGCGCAGATACCGGACGTACACGTCCACGACGTTGGATCCGGGATCGAAATCGAGCCCCCAGATGCGGCTCAGCAGCTCCTCGCGGGTGAGCACCGCGCCGGGGTGGCGCAGGAACTGCTCCGCGAGGGCGAACTCCCGCGCCGACAGGTCGATCTCGCGACCCGCGACGGTCGTGCGGCGGGCGAGGATGTCGAGGGTCACCTCGCCCTGCGTCAGGATCATGGTGATGGCGCCGGTGCGCTCGCGCAGCCGCGACCGCACGCGGGCCATGAGCTCGGCGACCGAGAACGGCTTCGGCACGTAGTCGCTGGCCCCGGCATCCAGTCCGTCGACGGCGTCGTGGGCCGAGCTGCGCGCCGTGAGCATGATGACCGGCAGCGTCTCGCCTGCGGCGCGGAGGTTGCGCAGCACGTCGAAGCCGTCCATCGTGGGCAGGCCCACGTCGAGGATCATGAGGTCGATGTCACCGACGAGCGCGCGGTTCAGCGCCGCCTGGCCGTCGTCCGCGTCGACGGTGTCGAAGCCCTCGGCGCGCAGCGCCCGGGTCACGAGGGAGACGATGTGCGGTTCATCGTCGACGACGAGGATGCGGGTCATCCAGAGGCCTCTCGCTGCAGAACGACGTCGCCGGCACGCACCGGCGTCGGGAGGGTCGCTCGGGTGCCGATCGGGATCTCCACCGTGAACGTAGCACCGCCGCCGGGGGTGTCGGCGACGATGCACCGCCCGCCGTGCGATTTCGCGATGGCATCGACGATCGCGAGCCCCAATCCCGACCCGCCGACGGTGCGGCGGCCGACGCCGCGGTCGAAGCGGCGGAAGATGCGGTGACGCATCGCGGGCGGGATGCCGGGGCCGTGATCGCGCACCCACAGTTGCGCTCCGGAGGGGTAGACGGCGCTGCCGAGCTCGATGGGCGTGCCGGGAGCGGTGTACTTGGCGGCGTTGTCGGCGAGCTGCAGCCACGCCTGCAGCAGTCGGTCGCGGTCCCCGCGGATGACGCCCTGCGCGGTCTGTTCCACGGCCCAGTCGTGCCCTGGGATCACGGCGACCATCTCGGCGATGCGCTGCGTGAGGGTCGTGAGCTCCACGTCGCCGATGGTCAGCTGGTCGGTTTCGACGGTGGCGAGCAGGTCGATGTCGCCGATGAGGCGTGTCATGCGGTCGAGTTCGGCGATGCCGAGCGCCCGGATCGCGGCGACGTCCTCGGGGTCGGTGGGATTCATCACCTCGAGATGGCCGCGCACGATCGTGATCGGGGTCTTCAGCTCATGCCGCACGTCGTCGAGCAGGCGACGGTGAGCGTCGAACGATCCCTCCGCGGTGTCGGCGGCGGGGACGTCGGCGAGCAGCGTCCACCCGACGACTCCGGTGACGGCGAGCGTGATCACGGCGGATGCCGCGAACACCGCCACTCCGGCCCACGACAGCGGAAACGCGGTCACCGCGTGCAGCACGAGCAGCGCCAGCGCGGTGACCGCGAACCCCGCCGCCACGACGGCGAGCAGGAGCACCAGCGTGCGTACGCGCCGCGCCGGAACGGCCCGGGTGGTGCTGGCGGTGCGGTTCACTCTCCGATTATCAACCCGGGTGGGTCATCGACAGCAGATCGAGCTTCTCGTCGAGCTGCGCCTCGGTCAGCTCGCCCCGCTCGACGTACCCGAGGTCGATGACCGCCTCGCGCACCGTGATGCCCTTCGCGACGGCGTGCTTGGCGATCTTCGCGGCCGCCTCGTACCCGATGAGCTTGTTCAGCGGCGTCACGATCGAGGGCGACATGCCGGCGAACGCGGCGGCGCGCTCGGTGTTGGCGACGAGGCCGTCGATCGTCTTGTCGGCGAGCACCCGCATCGCGTTGGACAGGAGCCGGATGGACTCCAGCAGGGCGGTGCCCATGACGGGGATCGCGACGTTGAGCTCGAACGAGCCCGACGCGCCCGCCCAGGCGACGGTCGCGTCGTTGCCGATGACTCGCGCGCACACCATCAGGGTCGCCTCGGGGACGACCGGGTTCACCTTGCCGGGCATGATCGAGGACCCGGGCTGCAGGTCCGGGATGTGCAGCTCGCCGAGACCCGTGTTCGGGCCGGAGCCCATCCAGCGCAGGTCGTTGTTGATCTTGGTGAGCGACACGGCGATGGTGCGCAGGGCGCCGGATGCCTCGACGAGCCCGTCGCGGTTCGCCTGCGCCTCGAAGTGGTCCTTCGCCTCGGTGATCGGCAGCTCGGTCTCCGCGGCGAGCAGCGCGATCACCTTCTGCGGGAAGCCGAGCGGGGTGTTGATGCCGGTGCCGACGGCGGTGCCGCCGAGGGGGACCTCCCCGACGCGGGGGAGGACGGCCTGCACGCGCTCGATGCCGAGGCGGATCTGGCGGGCGTACCCGCCGAACTCCTGGCCGAGGGTGACCGGCGTCGCGTCCATCAGGTGCGTGCGGCCGGACTTCACGGCATCCTTCCACAGCTCCGCCTTCGCCTCGAGGGCGACGGCGAGGTGGTCGAGCGCCGGAATGAGGTCGTCGAAGAGGGCCTGCGTCACCGCGATGTGCACCGACGTGGGGAAGACGTCGTTGGACGACTGCGACGCGTTGACGTGGTCGTTGGGGTGCACGGTGGCGCCGAGGTGCTGCGTCGCGAGGGTGGCGAGCACCTCGTTCATGTTCATGTTCGAGCTCGTGCCCGAGCCGGTCTGGTACGTGTCGACCGGGAAGTGCGCGTCGTAGCGGCCGGTGATGACCTCGTCCGCCGCCCAGGCGATGGCGTCCGCGATCGCGCCGTCGAGCGTGCCGAGCTCCTTGTTGGCCAGGGCGGCGGCCTTCTTGATGCGGGCGAGCGCGGCGATCTGCGTCGACTCCAGGCCCGTGCCCGAGATGGGGAAGTTCTCGACGGCGCGCTGGGTCTGCGCGGCGTACAGCGCGTCCTTCGGGACGCGCACCTCTCCCATCGTGTCGTGCTCGATGCGGTAGTCGGCGGTGTCGGTCATGGCGGTCACGTCCTCGTTTCCTGGTGGGTGCGGGTGCAGTGCGGGTGTCGGCGGGTCAGGCGTCGAGCCCGACCATCACGTGGGGGATGGCCCGGCCCTCGCTCAGGCGGTAGTTGGCGCCCACGATGGCGAGGCGCCCGTCGGCGACAGCGTCGGAGATGAGCCGGGAGCTGGCCAGCACGTCCTCGATCGTGTTGCCGAGGTGCTCGATGCCGACGTCCTCGGCATCGAGCGACCGCGGGTCGATGGCGTCGCTCGCGCGCAGGACGGTGCGGGCGGCGGGCACGATCTTGGCGATGAGGCGCCAGATGTGCGGCGGGAGTTCGGGGGAGTCGATCGCCGTGGAGTCGATGGCGGCGCGCACGGCACCGCATTCGTCGTGGGCGAGGACGATGATCACCGACACGTCGAGCACCGCGACGGCGTACTCGAGGCTGGCGATCGCGGAGTCGGACGCCACCTGGCCGGCGTTGCGGACGACGAACAGGTCGCCGAGCCCCTGATCGAAGATGATCTCCGCCGCCAGTCGCGAGTCGGAGCAGCCGAACAGCGCGGCGCGGGGGGTCTGCGTGTGCGCGAGCTCGGTGCGACGGTCGACGTCCTGACGCGGATGCCGGGGCGCGCCCGTCACGAAGCGCTCATTGCCTTCGCGCATCTCGGCCCAGACGCTCGCGGGGGTGGGGCGCACGGCATCGGTCATCGGGTCTCCTCCCGCAGATCGCGGATCTGGTCGGCGACACCCTCGGCCGCTGTCGCGGCCGTGTCGGCGTCGGTCGCGCCGTAGATCAGGACGACATCGCTCCCGGCATCCGTCGAGATCGCATACGACACCGTGTCGGAACGTGCCGACGAGGCGATCGTGTATTCATCCCACTCGATGCCGTCGATGTTCACCGTGCCGGTGGGCGCGAATCCGCCGAGCACGCGGGAGGTCCACGCGTCGGCGTCGGCAGCCTGCCCGATGCCCTGCGCGATGCGGATGTACCCGGTCTTGGGTGCGTACACGACGCGCCACATGCTGCTGCCCTCCAGCCGCGCGGAGTTCGCGCGCCAGCTGTCCGGCACCGTCGGGACGAGGACGGGGTGGCCGATGGATGCCGACGCGCTCTCCGCCGCCGCGGCGACATCGACCGGCTCGGGCTCGGGCAGCGATCCCCGGGGGACGCCGAAGTACACCACCGCGACGATCGCCACCGTCACGAGCAGGGCGGTCACGAGGTTGCGGAAGGTCTTGCTCTGGCGATACGCCTGCGAGGACGCGGCTTTGCGGTCGGCGGTCTCCTGCGGGGTCTCGGGGCGACCGAGCTCGGCGACGACGCGCGGTGTCGTGGCCATCACGACGCCGTGTCCGTCGGCCGGGCGGCGTCGAGCAGGCGCTTCGCGCCCAGCAGCCACTCCTCGCAGCGCGCCGCGAGGGCCTCGCCGCGGGTCCACAGCGTCAGCGAGTGCTCCAGCGTCGGGGCGCCCTGTTCGAGCTCGGCGACGACGCGCACGAGCTCGTCCCTGGCCTGCTCGAACGTGAGGTCCGCGACGTCGGCGGCGCTGTCGCTGGTCATGGCGTCCATTCTAGGCGGGAGCGGTGACGGCCCCGCCGCGGCGGCAACGGCGACGTGGCGTGCCCGCGGGTCACTGGTCGGCGTCGGCGCGTCCCTCGGCGACGGGACCTTCCGAGCGGGCGGCGAAGGAGCCCTGGGCGACGGTCACCGTGACGGCGGCACCCGCGGGCGCCTGCGCCGCGTCGCGCACGATGACGCCGTCGCCGACGTGGGCGATGGCGTAGCCGCGGGCGAGTGTCGCGCCGGGGGAGAGGGCGCGCAGCGACGCCCGCAGCTGCGCCGATTGGCGGTCCGCGGCATCCACCCGTCTGGTGACGATCTCGCGGCCGCGGGAGACCAGCGTCCACAGCTCGTGCGAGCGCGCCGTGAGCATCGACTCCGGAGTGCGCAGCACGGGGCGCGAGCGCAGCTGCTCCAGTTGGGCGATGTCGTGGGCGATGCGCTGGGTCAACCGGGTGCGCGCGCGGGCGCGCAGCTGCTGGACCAGTGCGCGCTGCTCGGCGACATCGGGGACCACGCGCTTGGCGGCATCCGTCGGCGTCGATGCGCGGAGGTCGGCGACGTCGTCGAGGAGCGGGTGATCGTTCTCGTGGCCGATCGCGGAGACGATGGGGGTGGATGCCGCCGCCACCGCCCGCAGCAGCCGCTCGTCACTGAACCCGAGGAGCGTCTGCGGGTCGCCGCCGCCGCGCGCGATGACGATCACGTCGACCTCGGGATCGGCGTCGAGCACCTTCAGCGCGGCGATCGTCTCGGGGACGCAGCGGTCGCCCTGCACGGCGGCGTGGATCGTGCGGAACCGCACCTGCGGCCAGCGCAGCTCAGCGTTGCGGTGCACGTCCTTCTCGGCGTCGCTGCGCTCGCCCGTGATGAGGCCGATGACGTGCGGCAGGAACGGCAGTCGCTTCTTGCGCGCCGGATCGAAGAGGCCCTCGGCGCGCAGCTGCGCGCGCAGGCGCTCGAGACGCTCGAGCTGGTCGCCGAGTCCCGTGTGCCGCATCGCGGAGACCGTGAAGGTGAAGTCGCCCGACTTCACGAAGTAGTCGCTCTTCACGCACGCGACGACTCGGTCGCCGAGCTTCAGATCGCGCATGTCGGCGGGCAGCCGCTGCAGCGTCGAGGACCACAGGCGGAAGGAGATCATGGCGTCGCCGGACGCATCCTTGAGCCGGCCGAACACGTGCCCGCCGCGGAGGTTCCACGCCGTGATCTCCCCCTCGACCCAGACCGAGCCCCACCCGGAGATGAAGCCGCGGATCGTCTCGTTCAACCGCGACACCGACGTCGGCGCGTCGGGGGAGGACTCGCGAGGATGCACGGAGTCGGGCGGCGGAGTCTGCCCCGCGGCGGGCTCGAACGAAGCCATCGACTGCCTTTCCGCCGCGCATGCGGCCGTCGCTCAGTGTGGGCTCTCTAGAATCGAGAGGTGACCAGCACCGCGATCCGTCTTCCGACGCCCCACATTCCCGGGCCGCGCGGACGGCTTCAGGATAACCCGGTGGCCGGAGCCAAGCGGGTGCTGCTGGCGTCGCCGCGCGGCTACTGCGCCGGCGTCGACCGCGCCGTCATCGCCGTCGAGAAGGCGCTCGAGCGCTACGGCGCCCCCGTCTACGTGCGCAAGCAGATCGTGCACAACATCCACGTCGTCACTGAGCTCGAGGCAAAGGGGGCGATCTTCGTCGAGGAGGTCGACGAGGTCCCCAGCGGCGCGCACGTCGTCTTCAGCGCGCACGGCGTCTCGCCCGCGGTCGTGAACGCGGCATCCGATCGGGGTCTCCAGGCCATCGACGCGACCTGCCCGCTCGTGACGAAGGTGCATCGCGAGGCGGTGCGCTTCGCCCGCGACGACTTCGAGATCCTGCTGATCGGCCACGACGGTCACGAAGAGGTCGAAGGCACCGCCGGCGAAGCGCCCGATCACGTCACGGTCGTCAACTCGCCCGACGAGGCCGACCGGGTCGAAGTGAAGGATCCGTCGAAGGTCGTGTGGCTCTCGCAGACGACGCTGTCCGTCGACGAGACCATGGAGACGGTGCGGCGGCTGCGCGAGCGGTTCCCCGAACTGCACGATCCGCCGTCGGACGACATCTGCTACGCGACGCAGAACCGCCAGGTCGCGATCAAGAAGGTCGCGAAGGATGCCGACCTCGTGATCGTCGTGGGATCGGCCAACTCGTCCAACTCCGTGCGGCTCGTCGAGGTGGCGCTGGAGTACGGCGCACAGGCCGCCTACCGCGTGGACTATGCGCACGAGATCCAGCAGTCGTGGCTCGACGGCGTGGCCACCGTGGGCGTCACGAGCGGGGCATCGGTTCCCGAGGTGCTCGTGCAGGAGGTGCTCGCCGAGCTCTCCGGCGCGGGGTACCGCGACGTCGAGGAGGTCCGCACCGCCGAGGAGGACCTCATGTTCTCGTTGCCGAAGGAGCTGCGCCAGGACTCCAGCGGTCGTCGCGACGAGCGCGCGCTGGGGGGACGGTCGCGCGCGTGAGCGAGCAGGCTCCCGA
>JAEYAG010000236.1 GCA_023451265.1 Actinomycetes bacterium
CCGATGTGCCCGCCGAGGCCGCCGCCGACGCCGCCGCCGAGACCCCGGCATCCGACGACGCCGCATCCGAGGCCCCGGCATCCGCCCCCTCGGGCGACGAGACCCCCGCCGCGTCGGACGCCCCGGCAGACGACAGCGCCACGAGCACCACGCCCGCGGAGGAGAGCGCGACCGACGCTCCCGCCGCCGAGGGCGACGCCGCACAGGGCGAGACTCCTGCCGAGGGTGAGTCGACCGGCCGCAGCCGCAGCCGCTCGCGCAGCCGCAGCCGTAACCGCGGTCAGAAGTCCGACAACGGCCAGTCGGCGCAAAACGGCCAGAACGGCCAGAACGCCCAGGGCGGACAGTCCGCCGCGCCCGCCGAAGAGAGCGCGCCCGCGCAGGAGGACGAGCAGTCCTCGGGCCGCGGTCGTCAGCGCAACAAGCGTCGCGGCCAGAACAGCACGGGCGACGAGTTCGAGACCGAGATCGGTGAGGACGACGTCCTCATCCCGATCGCCGGCATCCTCGACGTGCTCGACAACTACGCCTTCGTGCGCACGACGGGCTACCTCCCCGGCACGAGCGACGTCTACGTCTCGCTCGGCCAGGTCAAGAAGTACAACCTGCGCAAGGGCGACGCCGTCGTCGGCGCCATCAAGCAGCCGCGCGAGGGCGAGCAGTCCAGCTGCCAGAAGTACAACGCGCTCGTCAAGGTCGACGCGATCAACGGCCTGTCGGTCGATGACGCCGCGAACCGCGTCGAGTTCGGCAAGCTCACGCCCCTCTACCCGCAGGAGCGCCTGCGCCTGGAGACGGCCCCGGAGAAGCTGACCCAGCGCATCATCGACCTGGTCGCCCCGATCGGCAAGGGCCAGCGCGGCCTCATCGTCGCGCCGCCCAAGGCCGGCAAGACGATCGTGCTGCAGCAGATCGCGAACGCGATCGCGACGAACAACCCCGAGGTCCACCTCATGGTCGTGCTCGTCGACGAGCGCCCCGAAGAGGTCACCGACATGCAGCGCACCGTCAAGGGCGAGGTCATCGCCTCGACCTTCGACCGTCCCGCCGAAGACCACACGACCGTCGCCGAGCTCGCGATCGAGCGGGCGAAGCGTCTCGTGGAGCTCGGCCGCGACGTCGTCGTGCTGCTCGACTCGATCACCCGCCTCGGCCGCGCCTACAACATCTCGGCGCCCACGAGCGGTCGTGTGCTCTCCGGCGGCGTCGACGCGTCGGCGCTGTACCCGCCCAAGCGTTTCTTCGGCGCCGCGCGCAACATCGAGAACGGCGGATCGCTCACGATCCTCGCGACCGCGCTCGTGGAGACCGGCTCCAAGATGGACGAGGTCATCTTCGAGGAGTTCAAGGGCACCGGCAACAGCGAACTGCGCCTGAGCCGTCAGCTCGCCGACAAGCGCATCTTCCCGGCCGTCGACGTCAACGCGTCGTCCACCCGCCGCGAGGAGATGCTGCTGAGCTCCGACGAGGTCAAGATCACCTGGAAGCTGCGTCGCGCCCTCGCCGGCCTCGACCCGCAGCAGGCCCTGGAGGTCGTCCTCGGCAAGCTCAAGGAGACGAGCTCCAACGTCGAGTTCCTGGTGCAGATGCAGAAGTCGATCCCGACGCCGACCGGCGGCGGTCACAGCCACGGGCACGAGAACAGCATCCGCTGATCGTGTTCGAGTCCGTCGCCGGGCTGATCGCGGAGCACAAGGCCGTCCAGGAGGAGCTCTCCGACCCGGCCGTGCACGCCGACGCCGCCCGGGCGAAGCGCGTCAACCGGCGCTACGCCGAGCTGTCGCGCATCGTGGCGGCCCACGACGCGTGGGTCGCGGCATCCGCTGATCTCGAGGCCGCGCGCGAGCTCGCCCGCGAGGACGACGCGTTCGCCGATGAGGTCCCCGTGCTCGAGGATCGGCTGGCCGCCGCGCAGGAGAAGCTGCGGCGGCTGCTGATCCCGCGCGACCCCGACGACGCGCGCGACGTCATCATGGAGATCAAGGCGGGGGAGGGCGGCGCCGAGTCGGCGCTGTTCGCCGCCGACCTCCTGCGGATGTACCTGCAGTACGCGGCGTCGCAGGGCTGGAAGACCGAGCTGCTGGAGCGCACCGAGAGCGATCTCGGCGGCTACAAGGACGTGCAGGTCGCGATCAAGGGGTCCTCGTCCGACCCCGCGCAGGGCGTGTGGGCGCACCTGAAGTACGAGGGCGGCGTGCACCGCGTGCAGCGGGTGCCGGCGACGGAGTCGCAGGGGCGCATCCACACGTCGACGACCGGCGTGCTCGTGTTTCCCGAGGTCGATGAGCCCGAAGAGGTGCAGATCGACCCCAACGACCTCAAGATCGACGTGTTCCGCTCGTCGGGGCCCGGCGGCCAGTCGGTCAACACGACCGACTCGGCCGTGCGCATCACGCACGTGCCCACCGGGATCGTCGTGTCGATGCAGAACGAGAAGAGCCAGCTGCAGAACCGCGAGGCGGGCATGCGCGTGCTGCGTGCGCGCCTGCTGGCCAAGCAGCAGGAAGAGCGGGATGCCGCGGCATCCGACGCCCGCCGCTCGCAGATCCGCGGGATGGACCGTTCGGAGCGCATCCGCACGTACAACTTCCCGGAGAACCGCATCGCCGACCACCGCACCGGTTACAAGGCCTACAACCTCGACCAGGTGATGGACGGCGCGCTCGGCCCGATCGTCGAGTCGGCGATCGCGGCCGACGAAGAGGCGCGCCTGGCCGCACTCGGCAGCGACTGAGGCCCGCGACGCGCTACGCTCAGCGCGTGATCACGTTCTTCATCCGTGCGTCGATCTTCGTGGTCTCCGCGGCGCTCGGTCTGATCGCCGCCGACCTCATCCTGCCCGGCTTCCACATCGACTGGTCGGACTGGTGGGGTTTCGTCCTCGCCGTCGTCATCTTCGCGGTGATCCAGAGCGTCCTGGCTCCGTGGGTGTTCAAGATGACCCGCCGGCACGCTCCCGCCCTGCTCGGCGGCATCGGCATCATCTCGACCTTCGTGGCGATCGTGATCGTGGTGCTGATCCCGCGGGCGGGGCTCACGATCTCCGAGCCGATGGCGTGGTTCCTCGCGCCCGTGATCGTCTGGATCGTCACGGCGCTCGCGACCTGGCTGCTGCCGCCGCTGTTCATCAAGAAGAAGGTGGCCGAGCGCCGCGCCTGACCGGCGGCGGATGCCGGGTCAGATGAAGTACTCGGGCGCGGTGAGCAGGGCGCGGGTGTCGTCGCCGGCGCCGCGCTTGCGGGGCTTCGCGGGGACGCCCACGAGCACCGAATCCTCCGGGGCGTCGCGGGTGACGACGGCGTTCGCGCCGACGACCGACCCGGCGCCGATCGTGATCGGCCCGAGGATCTTCGCGCCGGCGCCCACCGCCACGCCGTGGCCCAGCGTGGGGTGACGCTTGCCGGCATCCCGCGTGCGGCCGCCCAGGGTCACGCCGTGGTAGAGCATGACGTCGTCGCCCACCTCGGCCGTCTCGCCGATGACGACACCCATGCCGTGGTCGATGAAGAAGCGGCGGCCGATGACGGCGCCCGGGTGGATCTCGATGCCGGTGAGCCACCGCGTCACCTGCGACAGGGCGCGCGCCGGGAAGCGCGCCCCCCGCGTCCACAGGGCGTGCGCGAGGCGGTACGACCAGATGGCGTGCAGGCCCGAGTAGAGCACCGCGATCTCGAGTCCGCTGCGCGCCGCGGGGTCGCGGAGCTTCGCCGCCGCGATGTCTTCCCGCACGCGCGCGACCGCGCCGATGCGCGCCCGGCCGGTCACTTCGCGCCCTCGCGCGGCTCTTCGCGGAGGTGCTCGTACAGCGCCGTCGACAGGTACCGCTCACCCGAGTCGGGCACCACGACGACGATGCGCGCGCCCGCGGCATCCGCTCGCGCGGCGGTCTGCAGCGCCGCCCACACGGCCGCGCCGGCCGACATGCCGGCGAGGATCCCCTCGCGCGTCGCGAGCTCGCGCGCCACGGAGATCGCGTCGTCGAACGCGACCGTGACGACCTCGTCGATCACCGACCGATCCAGCACGTCGGGCACGAAGTTCGGCCCGATGCCCTGGATGCGGTGTCCTCCGGCGCGGCCCTCGCTGATCACGGGGGAGTCGGCCGGCTCGACGAGCACGACCTTCACGTCGGGGTTGCGCTCCTTGAGCACCTGGCCGACGCCGGTTATGGTGCCGCCGGTGCCCGACCCGGCGACGAACCAGTCCACCCGGCCGTCGGTGTCGCGCCAGATCTCCTCGGCCGTGGTGCGACGGTGGACGGCGGCGTTCGCCTCGCTCTCGAATTGCCGGGCGAGGACCGCTCCGGGCGTCTCGGCCACGATGCGCTTCGCCGCCTCGACCGCCTCGGTCATGCCCTTGTACGGATCGGTCAGCACGAGCTCGGCGCCGTACGCCTTCAGCAGCGTCCGGCGCTCCTTCGACATGGATGCCGGCATCGTCAGCACGACCCGGTAGCCCCGCGCCGCACCGATCAGCGCGAGCGAGATGCCGGTGTTCCCGCTCGTGGACTCCACGATCGTGCCGCCGGGCTTCAGCTGACCGGACTGCTCCGCCGCCTCGACGAGCGCATACCCGAGCCGGTCCTTGACCGATGAGCCCGGGTTGTAGAACTCGAGCTTGGCGAGCACCTCGGCGCCGAGCCCCTCGGTGAGCGCGTTCAGGCGCACCAGGGGCGTCTCGCCGAAGGCGGTGGTGATGTCGTGATGGATGCCGGGCACGCGCGCGATCAGTCCTCGCGCAGGTCGTCGAACAGCGCCGTCGACAGGTAGCGCTCACCGGTGTCGGGGACGACGACGACGACGTTCTTGCCGGCGTTCTCCTCGCGAGCGGCGACCTGCAGGGCCGCCCAGACGGCGGCGCCGGAGGAGATGCCGGCGAAGATGCCCTCCTTCGCGGCGAGGTCGCGGGCAGTGGCGATCGCGTCGTCGAACTCGACCGTGACGATCTCGTCGAACACGTCGCGGTCGAGGATCGGCGGGACGAAGTTCGGGCCGATGCCCTGGATCTTCGCCGGGCCCGGGGTGCCGGTGGACAGCAGCGGCGAGGCCGACGGCTCGACGGCGACGACCTTGACGCCCGGCTTGCGCTGCTTCAGCACCTGGCCGACGCCCGTGATGGTTCCGCCGGTGCCGATGCCGGCGACGAAGATGTCGACGGCGCCGTCGGTGTCGCGCCAGATCTCCTCGGCGGTGGTCTTGCGGTGGATCTCGGGGTTCGCCGCGTTCTCGAACTGACGCGCGAGAATCGCGCCGGGGGTCTCGGCGACGATCTCCTGCGCCTTCGCGACGGCGGCCTTCATGCCTCCGGCGGGGTCGGTGAGCACGAGCTCGGCGCCGAAGCGCTTCAGCAGCTGGCGGCGCTCGATCGACATCGACGAGGGCATCGTGAGGATGACCTTGTAGCCGCGCGCCGCACCCACCAGCGCCAGCGCGATGCCGGTGTTGCCGCTCGTGCCCTCCACGATCGTGCCGCCCGGCTTCAACTCGCCGGAGGCTTCGGCGGCGTCGATGATCGCGATGCCGATGCGGTCCTTCACGCTCGAACCGGGGTTGAAGTACTCGAGCTTGGCGATCACGGTGCCGGGCAGGCCCTCCGAGACGCGGTTGAGCGTGACGAGGGGGGTGTTGCCGAATGCGCTCGTGATGTCGGAGTGGATGCCGGACATGGTCTGCCTTTCGTGCGGTCGGGTTGAGGCTGTCATCAGCCGCGCGGGCACGCGGCGACGCGTCCCACAGGTCGAACCAGCCTAGGCCGCACGACTATTCCCCTGCCGATTGTGACGAATCTTCACGGCTAGGCTGGAGGCTCCCATGAGCTGCGAGCACGATCCCGACGCGCCACGGCCGACGTCTCTGTCCGCGCTGCTGCGCGCCGCCACCGAGACCCTCGCCGCGGCGGGCGTGCCGACGCCCGACGTCGACGCCGAACTGCTCGCCGGCCACGTGTTCGGGATGTCACGGGGTGAGCTCGCGGCGGCATCCCTCCGCGGCGACGCGGCCGACGGCGGCGGGCGTGACGCCGACGCCCTCGCCGCGTTCGCCGAGCTGGTCGAGCGCCGCTCCGCCCGTGAACCGCTGCAGCACCTCACCGGCACGGCGCCCTTCCGTCACCTCGAACTGCGCGTCGGGCCGGGGGTGTTCGTCCCGCGGCCCGAGACCGAGATGGTCGCCCAGCTGGCGATCGACGCGTTGCGTGCGACGGCGGATGCCGAGCCCATCGCCGTCGACCTCGGCACCGGTTCGGGTGCGATCGCGCTGGCGATGGCGACCGAGGTGCCGCACGCGCGGGTGCACGCCGCGGAGAACTCCGTCGACGCGTTCATCTGGGCCAAGGAGAACTTCGCGCGCCTCGCGCCGCACGCCCGCCTCGCCTTCATCGACCTCGCCGAGGCGTTCGGCGAACTCGACGGCACCGTCTCGGTGCTCGTCTCCAATCCGCCCTACGTCCCGGATGCCGCGATCCCGCGCGACCCCGAGGTGCGCTTCTGGGACCCGCCCGCGGCGCTGTACGGGGGAGCGGACGGCCTGGACGTCGTCCGCGTCCTCTCGCAGGTGGGCCTCCGGCTGCTGCGGCCCGGCGGCACCCTGGTGATCGAGCACGGCGAATGGCAGGGGGAGCCCATCCGCGAGCTGCTCGCCGCCGACGGCTGGCGCGCGACGGCGACGCACCCCGACCTGACCACGCGCGACCGCGCGACCACCGGCATCCGTCCCTGAGGGGGCACGCCGTAGACTGGGGCGGATATGTCCGAGCTCTTCGACTGCCGTGACCCCGAGCAGCTGCTGCCGGGGCTGCGACGGGCCCGTCAGGCGATCGGGCGGGGCGAACTGGTCGTCATGCCGACCGACACGGTCTACGGCATCGCCGCCGACGCGTTCAGCGCCGCCGCGGTGGCATCGCTCCTCGCGGCCAAGGGCCGCGGGCGGCAGTCGCCGCCGCCGGTGCTCGTCGCCGGGCTCGCGACGATGCGCGCGCTCGTGGCGGAGGTGCCGGAGCCGGTGGAGCGCCTCGTCGAGGAGTTCTGGCCGGGCGGCCTCACGATCGTGCTGCCGTCGCAGCCGTCGCTGTCGTGGGACCTCGGGGACACCAACGGCACGGTGGCCGTGCGGATGCCGGCCGAGCGTATCGCCCTGGAGATGCTCGAGGAGTGCGGTCCGCTCGCGGTCTCCAGCGCCAACCTCACCGGCCGCGCGGCGGCCATCGACGTGCACGGGGCGCGGGAGATGCTCCGCGACAGCGTCTCGGTGTACCTCGACGGCGGCCCTTCGGCGCACGGCGTCGCCTCGACCATCATCGACGCCACCGGCCTCGTCGGCGGGACGCGGCCCGTGCGCGTGCTCCGCGATGGCGCCGTCTCGCGGCAGCGACTGCGAGAGGTGCTGGGTGAGCTGCTCGAGCCCGACGACCCCGACGCGCCGCTGCCCGGCGACGGCGCGCGACGCGATGAGCCCGCGGCCGGCGGCCCCGCGG
>JAEYAG010000006.1 GCA_023451265.1 Actinomycetes bacterium
TCAGGCCTGGATCGAGCCCTGCAGGTCCAGCGTGATGGTGACGTCCTTGCCGACGAGCACGCCGCCGGTCTCGAGCGCCGCGTTCCAGGTGAGGCCGAAGTCCTCGCGGTTGATGACGGTCTTCGCCGTCGCGCCCGCCTTGTAGTTGCCCCACGGGTCGGTGCCGAAGCCGCCGAACTCGACCTCGAAGGTGACGGGCTTGGTGATGCCGCGGATCGTCAGGTCGCCGTCGACGAGGAAGTCGCCGCCCTCGTAGCGGACACCCGTGGAGACGAAGTCGAGCGTCGGGTACTGCTCGGCGTCGAAGAAGTCGGCGGAGCGGAGGTGGGCGTCGCGGCCCTCGTCCTTCGTGTCGACCGAGGCGACGTCGACGGAGGCGGTCACCTTCGTGTCGAGCGGGTTCTCGCCGGCCTCGATGGTGGCGCTCTTGACGCCGAAGACGCCGCGCACCTTGGAGATCATCATGTGGCGGACGGAGAAGGTCACCTCGCTGTGCGCGGGGTCGAGCACCCAGGTGCCGGCCTTGTAGCCGGGGATGTCGATCGTGGTGGTCGTGGTGTCGGTCATGTCATGCCCTTCGAAACGGAAGATGGTCTGCAGGGGTGAAACACCCCCGCAGACCATCTATTCCTACGAATACAAAAATCTTCTGAACGTTCAGCCGACCTTCAGCAGATCGATGATGAAGATGAGGGTCTTGCCACCCAGGAAGTGGCCGCCGGCGGGGCCGTAGGCCAGGTGCGGCGGGATGACGAGCTCGCGGCGACCGCCGACCTTCATCCCCGGGATGCCGTCCTGCCAGCCCTGGATGAGACCGCGCAGCGGGAACTGAATGGACTCGCCGCGGCCCCACGAGGAGTCGAACTCCTCACCGGAGTCGTACTCGACGCCGGCGTAGTGCACGGTGACGGTGTCACCGGGCTTCGCCTCGTCACCGTCGCCGACGATGATGTCGCGGATGACGAGGTCGGCCGGCGCAGGGCCGGAGGGGGCGTCGAACTCGGGCTTGGTGCGCTCTTCACTCATGGCATCCATCCAAGCACGGATGCCCGCGGCGCGCGCCCCGGCCGGTGCCGGACCGTGCCGGACAAGACTCAGCGCCCGGTGCCGCGGCGATGCCTGCGTGTCTCCCGGGCGCTGAGTTGGCCTGCCCCCCATTGTTGCGGCGACCCCCACGGGCGTCAAGAGGCCGGTGCGAGCAGGGCGGCTCGCGCCGCGACCGCCCGCGTCAGGAACACCTGCTCGTCGGCGGCCGCCGCCGGGTCGCGCCCGGTGAGGGAGCGCTGTCGCGCCGCCGCCAGGTTGGTCGCCTCGGCGATGAACCCGCGCATGGTGCGCCGACGGTCCCCAGGCAGGGTCGCCGCCCACTGCAGCGCCCGCCGGCGCCCGCCGGGGGTGGCGAGCATGTCGACCTCCATCGGCGAGAACCAGCCGGCGGCGGCGTACTCCCCGAGGCGCTCGCGGGTCAGCCGCGCCTCCTCGCGGCGCAGGGCGATGAAGCCGGCGACGAAACCGGCGAACAGCGGCACCTGCAAGGTGGCGTACAGGGCGAAGAAGTCAGCGAACACGGCCGAGCCGTTCCACAGCGCGTGCAGGGCGGCCGCGCCCAGCATCCCGCCGATCCAGGGGCCGACCGCGGCGCGTGTCGACGTGCCGCGGCGCGCGACGCGACCCAGCACGTATCCGGTGACCGCGGTGAACATGACGTGCGCGAAGGGCGACAGGATGCCGCGGAGGAAGAACGTGAACGTCGTCTCGGCCACGCCGTCCTCGATGAGGCTCGTCGAGAAGTAGAGGATGTTCTCGGTGAAGGCGAAGCCCGCGCCGACGAGCGCGCCGTAGACGATGCCGTCGACAGGGCCGTCGAAGGTGCGCCGTGCGGCGGCGAAGACGATGAAGACGCCGAGTCCCTTCGCGAACTCCTCGACCAGCGGAGCCTGGATCACCGACGAGAACGCCGCCCGGGCGGCGGAGCCGTCGTCGGGGACGACGAAGCCGAGACCGATGTCGACGGCGAGCGCGATCGCGACGGCGGCGACGGCGCCCCAGGCGAGCGCGAACACGACGAGACCGGTCGGCTCCGGTTCCCATCGATCGGCGATCCGCACCGCCAGGAGCACCCCGGTCAGCGGCAGCAGCGCCAGCACCATCCCGACCACCGGCGCCACGACGCCGAGGAAGGTCAGGATGTAGGCGACGAGGGCGACCAGGAGCACCGCCAGGACGGCGTACACCCACACCGGCACCGATCGGCCGGCGCGCGCGGGCATCGTGAGCACCGGCGGCGAGACGGGGGCGGGGGCGACGGGCTGCGGCGGGACCTGGGGGCGGTGCGCCAGCGGCGACGGGTAGCTCACGGTCGAAAGCCTATTGCGCCGCATCCGCGATCCGACGGCCACGGTAGCCTGGGACGATGCGCCTGGCCCACGTCGTCCTGCCCGGATCGTCGCATCCGCAGCTGGTCGTGGTGACCCCGCGCGGCGCCGTCGCGGTTGCGGGCCTCTACGACGGCGCACCGCACGACCTGCCGCAGCTGATCGCGGGCGGCGACGAGGCCCGCGCGCGCGTGGCCGCGGCATCCGCGGACGCGCCGGGCATCGCGCTGGAGGGTCTCACCTTCGGTCCGGCGGTCCCCGCTCCCCCCGTGGTGCTCGCCATCGGCCTGAACTACGCGGCGCACTCCAGCGAATTGGGCCTGAAGGCCGACACCGCGCCGACCGTGTTCGTGCTGTGGCCGAACTCGCTGTCCGCTCACGAGCAGACGACGACGTGGCCGCGCACGCTCAGCGAGTCGGTCGACTACGAAGCCGAGCTCGGCGTCATCATCGGTCGTCCGGCGAAGGACGTCGCCGAGGCCGATGCGCTGTCGCACGTGTGGGGCTACACGGTCGTCAACGACATCACGGCGCGCGACATCCAGTTCTCCGAGGCGCAGTGGTCGCGCTGCAAGTCGTTCGACGACTTCACGCCGACCGGGCCGTTCATCGTGACCGCCGACGAGATCCCCGATCCGCAGGACCTGCACATCTGGGCCGTCGTCGACGGGCAGGTCGTGCAGGACGCGTCGACCGGCCAGATGATCCGCTCGGTCGCGACGCTCATCGCGCAGCTCTCGCACTCCGCGACGCTCCTGCCCGGCACGCTCATCTCCACGGGCAGCCCGGGCGGCGCCGGCTACTCCCGCGACCCGCAGATCTTCCTGCGCGACCGATCGACCGTCACGGTCGGCATCGACGGCATCGGCGAGCTCACGACGCACTGCCGCGTTCTCGGCTGACGCCTCCCCCCTTCCCCCCATCGATGCCGAGCCGCCATCACACGGCCGAGCCGCTACCCCGCGGCCCGTCCGCACGATGGCGGTTCGGCCGTGCGATAGCGGCTCGGTGGAGGAGGGTGGCGAGGGTCAGCGGCCGGACTGCTCCAGGATCTCCTCGCACGTGACCGTGATGCCGTTGACGACCACGTTGCCCGTGGGGTCGTTGAGGCACGCGTTGACCTGGTTGACGAGGTCGGCGCCGCCCGCGGCGTTGAAGAGGGCGACCGCGAGGATGATGCCGATGATCGTCAGAACGAGCAGCACGCCGCTGACGATGATCGCAGCGAGCGCCATGCCGTTCTTCTGTCCGGCCTTGCGGCTCTGCACGAGCGCCACGATGCCGAGGATCAACCCGACCAGCTGCAGGCCGACCGGCACGATGGCCAGCACGAGCGCCACGATGCCGAGCGTCTTGCCCGGAGTGGATGCCACGGGTGCACCGCCGTAGGCAGGCGCGGCGTTGTAGGCGGGAGCGGCGTTGTAGGCGGGCTGCTCGTACGCGGACGGGGCGGGGGCCGCGGGCGGAGTCGTCGGCGCGTACTCGCCGTAGGCGGGAGGCGCGGGCGGAGTCGGCTGCTGTGCGTCGGGGTTCTGGGGATCGGTCATGTCGGTCTCCTGAGATGCGGGGATCGCGCCGGTCGTTCCGGCCCATCCGACGCTAGCGGCCACGGCGCCGCGGCAGAAGCCCCCGCGCCGTCAGCTCTCGACGAGGTTCTCGGCCGGCTGGATCACGGGGATCGCCTGCGTGATCGTCTCGAGCCCGGACAGCCGCGCCGGCGAGAGCTGCTTGTCGACCTCTTCCCGAGTCATGAGCCCCGCCTCGACGACGAGGTCGCCGACGTTGCGGTGGGTCAGCAGCGCCGTCTTGGCGAGCGCCGCCGACGCCGCGTAGCCGATGAACGGGGTGAGCGCCGTGACGACCCCGACCGACGAGCCCACCATCGCGCCGAGCCGCTCGCGGTTCGCGGTGATCCCGTCGACGCAGTTGACCCGGAGAGTTCGCATGGCCCGGCGCATCCACGTGATCGACTGGAAGATCGAGTGCGCGATGATCGGCTCGAAGGCGTTCAGCTGCAGCTGGCCGCCCTCGACGGCCATCGTGACGGTGAGGTCGGCGCCGGCGACCGAGAACGCGACCTGGTTCACGACCTCGGGGATGACCGGGTTGACCTTGCCGGGCATGATCGAGGACCCCGCCTGCTGCGCGGGCAGGTTGATCTCGCCGAGCCCCGCCTGCGGGCCACTGGAGAGCAGGCGCAGGTCGTTGCAGATCTTCGAGAGCTTGATGGCGTTGCGCTTGAGCGACGCCGAGAACGACATGAACGACCCGGTGTCGCTCGTCGCCTCGACGAGATCGTCGGCGGTGGCGAGATCGAGGCCTGTGATCTCGCGCAGGTGGCGCAGCACGGCCGGCGCGTAGCCGGCGTGGGTCGTGATCCCGGTGCCGATGGCCGTCGCGCCCATGTTGATCTCGTACAGCAGCGAGGCGTTCTCGGTCAGGCGCTGGTGGTCGTACCCGAGCGTCGTCGCGAAGCCGTGGAACTCCTGCCCGAGGGTCATCGGGACGGCATCCTGCAGCTGCGTGCGGCCGATCTTGAGCACGTCGTGGAACTCCACCGCCTTGGCCAGGAACGACTGCCGCAGCAGATCGAGCTCCTCCAGCAGCGTCATGAGGTCGAGACTCAGGCCCACCTTGACGGCGGTCGGGTAGACGTCGTTGGTCGACTGCGAGCGGTTCGTGTGGTCGATGGGCGAGAGGTAGGCGTAGTCGCCCTTGGGGCGGCCGGCGAGTTCCAGCGCGATGTTGGTGATGACCTCGTTCGCGTTCATGTTCGTCGAGGTCCCGGCCCCGCCCTGCACGACGCCGACGACGAACTGATCGTGGAACTCGCCGTCGATGACGCGCTGCGCGGCGCGGTCGATGAGGTCGGCGCGTTCGGCGTCGAGCACGCCGATCTCGAGGTTCGCGCGGGCCGAGGCCTGCTTGACCATCGCGAGCCCGTTCACGAGGTCGCGGTAGACGGAGATCGGCCGCATCGAGATCGGGAAGTTCTCCAGCGCCCGGGCGGTGTGGATGCCCCAGTAGGCGTCGGCGGGGATCTCCATCGATCCCAGGGAGTCGGTCTCGGTGCGCGTCGTCGCGTCCAGTGCCATGAGTGCTGTCCTTGTGGGTCGTCGCCTCGGGTGGATGTGCTCCGAGCCTAACGCGCCGCCCCCACCGCCGCGGTGTACACCGCGTACAGCCGACCGGCGGGACCTCGCCGCGGCGTCACCGCTTGCGGGAGAACGCCTCGAGCCGCTCCGCGGGGCTCAGCGCCGCCATGCGACGGGTCCACTCCGCAGAGAAGACGTCCGCCGTCTCGGCCTCCCCCACCGGCACGACGGCGTGGGTGATCGTGTCCTCGTAGATGTGGACGAGCTGGAAGGACTGCCCGGCATCCATCCCGTTCACCTCCTGCGGCGGCCGCTGCAGGTTCATCGTGTAGCAGGTCGCCGAGGCGACGCTGACCGGGATGCCGTGGAAGGTGCCCGACGTGGAGTAGTGGAGGTGGCCGGCGAGGATCGCCCGCACGTCGCTGCCGGCGATCGCGGCGGCCAGCTCGTCCTGATGCTGCAGCTCGAGGATGTCGAAGAACGGGATGTGGCTCGGCAGCGGCGGGTGGTGCAGGGCGAGGATGGTGCCGAGCGGCGCCGGGGTCGCCAGCACGCCCCGCAGCCAGTCCAGCTGCGCGGCGTCGAGATCGCCGTGATGCCAGCCGGGGACCGTGGAATCCAGCGCCACGAGGCGCAGGCCGCCGAGATCCCAGACGCCGGTGACCGGTTCTGAACTCGGCGCGGCGTCGAGCAGCCCCTCGCGCAGCGCTGGGCGCTCGTCGTGGTTGCCCGCCACCCAGACCACGGGGGCGCCCAGCCGGGCCGCGAACGGCTCGACCTCGGCGCGCAGCGCCGCGTAGGCGTCGGGCTCGCCGAGGTCGGTCAGATCGCCCGTGAACACGATGGCATCGGGACGGATGCCGGTGCGCTCGACCGCGGCGAGGGTCGCGGTCAGGTTGCCCGCGGTGTCGTACCGGCCGCCCAGCGGGCGGTTACCCGTCAGCAGGTGCGTGTCGCTGATGTGCACGATGACGCGCTGGGCTGGTGCGTGCCGTCCGAACTGCATGGTCTCAGCCTAGGCCGGGGC